>JASGCR010000120.1 GCA_030054015.1 Candidatus Symbiobacter sp.
TAGAAAAGTCCGCGCGTAAGCGCGGGTAACTTTTCTTGACCAGAATCCAGAAAAGTCAGAAACCGTTGAATTTTCTGAATCTTTCTGGATTCTTCGCTTGCCTTGCTAAGGCTTTTGCTATCGCAAAAGCCAAGCGCGGCGACGCTCAGAATGACACTCCGACTACTTGTTCAGACCTTCCTTAATTAACGCGGCTTACATGGCGCGGCGGGGAAGGCCTGAATAATGTGTGACGTTGAGGGGTGTTAAGCGATTATGGTCGAATCTGTAAAAAATGCCTTTCAAAACCGCCCGCGTCGCGCTCGGTCGCTCGCGGCGGATTCGCCCATGCTCAGCCACCGGCGCCAAAGTGGCTGGCGCGACATCGTCATTATGCCCTTGATTTTCGGTCTGTTTTTCATGTTTGCCTGGGCCGCCACCAAAATGGGCGGCAAATTACAGCCGGTATTGGATAACGGCATCTCGACCGATTTGTGGCAATTACCGGAATATGCTTTGCGTACCACCGCCCGCATGATGATTGCCTTGGTTGCCTCGTGGGTTTTCTCGCTGCTTTACGCGACCTTGGCGGCCAAAAATCGCCGGGCCGGGCTTTTGCTCATTCCCATTTTGGATATTTTGCAATCGGTGCCGATTTTAAGTTATATCGCTTTTACCTTTACGGCCTTGCTGGCCTTGTTTCCGGGGCGATTGATCGGGGTCGAGATCGCGTGCATCTTTGCCATTTTTACCAGCCAGGTCTGGAACATCACCTTTAGCCTCTATCAATCGCTGATGACGGTGCCGCGCGAAATGGTCGAAGCCGCCAATATCTTTCGCTTATCGGCTTGGCAAAAATTTTGGCGGCTCGAATTGCCCTTTGCCATGCCGGGCTTGGTGTGGAACAGCATGTTGTCTTTGTCGGGCGGGTGGTTCTTTGTCGTGGCCGCCGAAGCCGTCACCATTGCCGATCAAAATATTAATTTACCAGGCATTGGCTCGTTTATTGCCCTGGCGATTGCCCAACGCAATATGGGGGCGATTTTTGCCGCGGTCGTGACGATGTTTGCGGTGATCATTCTCTATGATCAATTGCTGTTTCGCCCCTTGGTGGTGTGGGTCGAAAAATTTAAGGCCGAGACAAGTTCAAGCGGCGTTCGCCCCTATTCCCTGGTGTGGGACATTTATCGCCGCAGCCTGGCACATCAGGCTTTGGCTCCCATCACCACCTTGGTTGTGCGTACCATCCGGCGGGGCCCGCCTAAATCGAGGCTATTTGTGCCGCGCAAGAAAAATCGCCCCCTTATGTCCAGCCAATGGCAAGATGTCATTTTTTTCTCGGTTTTGGCGGCGGTGGCGGTTTTCTTAATTCACCGCGCGGTCTTGTTTATCGGACAAGCCATAGGGCTTGGCGAAATCGGCCATATTTTGCTTTTGGGGCTTTATACCACGATACGGGTTTTATCGATGATTGCCTTGGGGGTAGCGATTTGGGTGCCTTTGGGGGTGTGGATTGGGCTGCGCCCCAAATTGGCGGCCTGGGTACAGCCCATCGCCCAGATACTGGCGGCCTTTCCGGTGAATTTAATTTATCCGGTGGTGGTGGTGGCAATTGTCACCTTACGCTTGGAACCCAATATTTGGCTCAGTTTTTTGATGATTATGGGCACCCAATGGTATTTATTGTTTAACGTGGTGTCGGGGACTTTGGCCTTTCCGACCGAATTGCACGAAGCGGCAAAATGCTTTGGCGTCAAGCGGGCATTATGGTGGCGCAAGGTTATCTTGCCCGGCATCTTCCCCTATTTGTTCACCGGCGTGATTACCGCCGCCGGCGGGACTTGGAACGCCGCCATTGTCGCCGAAACCGTGCAATGGGGGGATCAAACCCTACAGGCCCAGGGGTTGGGTTCGTTCATCGCCCAGGCCACATCGGCGGGAGATTACCGGCGGGTGCTGATTGGTACCATTATTATGTCCAGTTTGGTGGTGTTCTTTAACCGCTTTGTCTGGCGGCGTTTGTACCGCTTGGCCGAGAAAAAACTGCGCTTGGATTAAACTGGTTGGGTTAAACTGGTTGGATTAAAGCGGCGGCGCGGAATTATCTTTTGGGGCCTTTTTTGATCGAGAGGTCGTTATCGATAAGTGCATTGCCCCAATCTTTAAGCAATTCCTCTTGCCGCAACTGCATCGCCAACAAGGCGCGTTGGTTATGCCATTTTGACACTTGGACAATTAACCCAGGCACCGCCCAATACACCAACCAGCCCAAGGCGGCGACAAGATAAATCACCAACCACATCCAAATATTGGACAAAATCACGTGCAAGCCCGACACGCCCACCCCATGCGACCACAGCCGCATGATATAAGGCACGGTGGCGGCAAAATTAAACCCGCCCACACATAAAGTGGCGTATTTTTCGCGGCGTTGATCGCTGAGATAGGCGGCGAGGGTCGGCAGCATGGCCAAGCCCACCAGCAATAATGTCGGCAGGGCAAAGAACGCCACGGGCAACAGGATCAACCAGCCGGCTTTGCTCAGGCGGGCCGGAGAAAACCGCTTGACCTCGCTAATGTCGTTGGTTTGCGTCATATAAAGATTTCCTTCAACTCGACCTTAATTTTGACGGGTTAAAACGGTTAAACGGGTTAAAACGGTTAAACGGGTTAAACGGGTTAAACGGGTTAAACGGGTTAAAATGATTAAAACAACCAGATAAAGATGCTAACGGCCAATGACACACTGATCAAGGTTCCCCCGATCACCGCCGCCACTTGTTCGCCAAAACTGATGGCGTGATAAAGCCGTTCATTGACCGTGACATCATGTTCGGCAATGGCGATTTTCAAATGGGCATATTCCTCGGCGGCGGCATGGAATTCCAATTCGTCGGCATGGCGTTCGGTGGTGTCGTCAACCACGTCCAGCAGATCGCGCAACCGCCCCGAACTCACCACGCGTTTAAGGCGGGCCAGGATGCGTTCGCGGCGCAAGGGATGACGAAAACCATTGGCAACCGACTCAAGATTGCCCAAAAGCCATTGGCACAGATTGGGGGCGGGGCCAATGTTTAATTGTTCTTGCACCCCCGCCAGCAAGCGCAATATCGCCATATTGCGGGTTTCGGCTTCCGACGACATGACAATACGGATGATGTCTTCGTTATTGCGGCGCATACGGGTGGCCATAAAGGCCGCCAAGTGCCGATCAATCGTTAAGTTTGGCCGGTTGGGTTTGCTCGCCACCGCTTCCAAAGCCGGAATAATCCCGTGCGCATCCCAGACGAAATAGCCTTGGAACAAGGGACTGTGACAGGGTTCGGCCGCATTTAGTTCATACAACACGCGTTCAAGACCAAAACCGGGTTGGACATTGTCGATGATGGGCGGCATACGATCCAAAATCTGCGCCAGGCGCAAATCCTCGGCGCGCGGGCGTTCCTGCAGTCCCGCCCACATCCCTGGCAAGCGGGCATGGATAATTTCGCCCAGGATGCGGCGCAGATCGCTATTATCCTGGCTGGCCGACAGGGCATAGGAAATCCCATCGGGATGAATGCCAAAGCCGCGAAATCGGATGGGGGCCTCAGGGTCCAAGGCCATACAGGCGCGGGCGACCAAGCGGTCTTCGCTGTTGCGGCCATTAATATTGACCGACGAGGCGGAGACGGCAGTTTGCAACGCATTGCCGCGGAGTTCATCCCCCAAACTGCGGCGCACCCACCCATCCAACACTTTGGTGCGAATGGCGGCGGCGGCCTGTTCATGATGGTTGGCAAAGGCAATGGCCAAACCACGGGCGGTGTCATACTCCTGGCCATGAAACGTAAAGGGGCGCGAGGCATGGATCGGCATTCTGGGCTGTTTCGGACTAAGACGGCGGCCATCCATCCACATTTCCAGGTCACTCAGCGTCCATCGATCCCGCTCGGAATCGCTGAGCAAGCCGCGCAAGGCCTCCATCACCGGAATGGGGAGGCGGGATTTCCCCACCAGGGCGGTGTAACTCCCCATGCTGATTTTCTGTTCCAACAAAGTTTGCGGCGTACGATCCAAAATGGGATCACGTCCGATCATCAAAGTCAGAATGGTCACGCCCAGGCTGTATAAATCTTCGGGCATCCCGCCCGAACCGCGTCCAATCGGCGCACACATGGCACTTTCGATGGTCTCGAAACTGTCCGGTTGGTCAAAGGCGGGCGGCACCGAGACGCATTCCCCCAACACCACCATGCGCCGGGTCGAATCGGCATAAAATAAATTGGTGGGGCGAATGGCGCGATGCGACACATTGCGGGTCGCCAAGTCTTTGAGTCCGGTCACGATGGGGCGCAAAATCGCGGTGATCAAATTTTCTTCGGCAATCACGGGCGGTTGCGCCGTCAAAGCAGTCATGACGCGCGGCCCGCCAGGCCGGTCAACCATAATGACCAGGCGCGGCTCGGATTCGCCCGGAAAACTGGCATAGCCCCAATCGGCGACGCGCAACACGCCCGTTATATTGCCGCGCATGTGGTTGAGGATGTCATAGCGGGCGGGAAATTTCGGTGCAGAGACCAAGGCCATCACCGACCGCCCGGACTCCGCCCGCAGCTCGCCCTGATACGCAACGACCGAGGGCGAATCATAGTCTGGCAAGGGTTGGTCCGGCATGACGACACTGCGCCCCGCCCGCCCGACCAAAATGCCGCGACCGGTATATTGACCCTCATTAAAAAATTCGTCGCCACCCGCCTGGGATGAAACTGTCTTTTTTTCCGCCATGATCTTCGCTTTTCCGTCGCACCGACGACACGCCCTCGCCAGGCCAATCCTATAACCACCCTCAAATTACACTAATTTTACCCAGATGGGGCAGATTTTTCATTACCATATCCACGATTTTGGATAGTGTCAAAAAAAAGAGCGTCATTACCCGCATTAAAAGGAAGAGCGTCATTACCCGCCGAAATATATCCGTATCCACGATTTTGGATAGTGTCAAAAAAAGAGCGTCATTACCCGCCGAAATATATCCGTGTAACGGATATATTTCGAGTCGGGTAATCCCCCAGGAGTCTTAAGGAACAATACTCCTGGGGGATTACCCGACACGCGCTGTCCGTTATTCACGGACAGCGCGGCGGGTAATGACGCTCTTGCTTTTGACGCTCTTGCTTTTGACGCTCTCTTTTTTAAAAATGACGTTCATCCTTTTAATGGGGAATGACGAAAAATATTGTTATCTGATTGCCGTTGCGTAATAAGAAAATTGTTTGTGCGCGTTATTTTTTGCCTTAACCTTTTTTCGTCACAGAAATTGATCACATGACCACAGCCTCGCCGCCGCCCCCGCTTATCCCGAAACCGAATCGCCGTCCTGATCGCCCGTTTTTCTGTTCCGGCCCGACCGCCAAACATCCGGGCTGGACGGTAGCCCATTTGGATCAGGGCGGGATTTTTGGCACATTAAACAGCCGTTCGCATCGCTCGGCGGTCGGGCGCGAGGCCTTGGGCCAGGCGGTCGCGCTGACGCGCCGGGTCTTGCGCATTCCGGCGGGACACGAACTCGTGATTGTGGGCGGCTCGGATACCGGCGCGATTGAGGCGGCGGTGTGGAATTTGCTGGGCGCGTTGCCGGTGACGGTGGCGATTTGGGATCGCTTTGCCGAAGATTGGTCGAATGAGATTGAGGGTTTATTGAAAACCCCGCTTTTGACCGAATTTGGCACCCCGCATGGGCAAAAACTGGGGCAAAAATTCACCCGCCTGCAGGCCGCATTCGGCACCATGCCGGAACTGAACAACATCGATTTTAGCGGCGATGTGGTGTTTGCCTGGAACAGCACGACCACCGGCGTCCAACCCCAAAACGGCGATTGGATTCCGACCGCGCGCGCGGGCTTGACCATTTGCGACGCGACTTCATCGGTGTTTATTGATGATTTGCCGTGGGACAAATTGGATGTCACGAGTTTTTCTTGGCAAAAAGGGCTGGGCAGCGAGGCCCAACACGGAATGCTCGCCCTAAGCCCCCGCGCCCTCAAACGTTTACAGGATTGGTCGCCAGTATGGGCGGTGCCAAAACTTTTTCAATTAAAAGCCAAAACCGGCATCAATCCCGCCATTTTCAAGGGAGAAATCCACAACACCCCGTCATTATTGACGGTGGCCGATTATCTGGACAGCTTGCACTGGGCGGAATCGGTGGGTGGACTCGATGCCCTGCGCCGCCGCGTGGAGGAGAATTACCAGGTGGTCAGGGCCTGGGTGGCGAGCTGTGACTATCTCGATTTCGCTTGCCGCGACGAGGCGATCCGGTCGCCGCAATCTTTGTGCCTGGTGTTCACCGCCGCCTGGTTTACCCGCCTGCTACCCGCAACCCAACGGGAGTTTTGCCAAAAAATTTACGATTTGGTCGCGTCCGAAACCGCCGGTTATGATTTCAATTCCTATCCCACCATTACGCCGCCCGGTTTGCGTTTTTGGGCTGGCCCCACCGTGCATCCTTCGGATTTACAGGCGGTTTTGCCCTGGATCGATTGGGCGGTCGCGGTGGCGCGGCAAGAATTGCAGATTTAGGCTCTCATTGTTCGTCGATTCGTCACCATATGGGGGGAATGTTTGTTGCCGCGAAGCAGTTCTAAAGGGAAGGTCTGAAGAAGGCGAAAAAATCTCTGACCCCCCCTTCCTGCTTAGGAAGGGGGGGATAGAAAA
>JASGCR010000121.1 GCA_030054015.1 Candidatus Symbiobacter sp.
GCTGACCCCCCCTTCCTGCTTAGGAAGGGGGGGATAGAAAAGCCAGAATTTTTGTTAAAAAATTCTAGGCTTTTCTTGGGGGGGTTGGTGTAAAAAACCTCCGAGTCACCAACCCCACCAAGAAACTCTAATGCTCGCATTCGCTCGCATAGAGTTTCTATCCTCCCCTTCCTAAGCAGGAAGGGGAGGTCAGAGAGTTTTCTGCCTTAACCAGACCATACTAAATTTTTTTTCACAAAACATGCTTTTTAGGAAAATATAAATTATGTCGAAATTTATTTTAAACCTCACCAACCCCCCCCGTAATAAACATCATCAACCAATCGCACGGAAATTATTGACCAGCACGGCCCTGGCGGTGGTGATGGCGGCGGCGGGAGTGATGTCGCACCCAGTTCTGGCGGCACCAACTGGCGGCGTGGTCAGCCAGGGGGCGGGACAAATTGCGACCGAGGGTGTGACCACCAACGTCACCCAAACCAGCCAACGCGCGGTGATAAATTGGCAGAAATTTGATCTTACGCCCGACGAAAAGGTACAATTCACGGTGCCAGATAATGGCGCAACCTTGAACCGAATCAATGAGCAGACCGGGCCTACCCATATATTGGGAACCATCACATCGAATGGCACCCTCTATTTCGTCAATCAAAATGGCTTTGTTTTCGGCCCGCAATCGAATGTTACGGCGAAAAATCTGGTGGTGACGACACAGAATATTGCCAGCACCCAATTTATGACGAACCCATCCGAGGGCGTCCAGACATTTATCCCCCCCGAAATTGCCGCCGCCAAAATCACTTTGCAAGGTAAAATCCAGGCGGCGGATCACGGGGTGGTCGCCATTTTTGGCCCCAATATCGAAGCGGCGCAAAATTCCGCGATTATTGCCAATGCGGGATCGGTGATCGTGGCGGCCAGCACGGTCAATAAACTTGATCTGTCTCTGGCCGGCCTCGCCCGATTTGATCTTGGCAGCCATAATTTCCCCCATATGGTACGCAATGACGGGATTATTGCCGCCGCCGGGGGCGTGATAACCTTGCTGGCGGATGCGCCCGATCATTCCAACCGCGCCCTGGTCGAAAATAATGGCAGTTTGGATACCAGTAATGGCGATAATAAAGGCGGCACGATTGCCCTCATCGCCCAAAATGGCGCGGTGCATTTGAATGGTGAATTGGTGATCCCCGGCAAAAACGGTACCTTGATTCTGCATGAGGACAGTCCCAATGCCGATATTATTATCGATAATAAATTCCTGAAAAAAATTCATTTTGCGCCTGGCGTGAATTTAGATTTGGCTTCGGGTTATGGCTTAATCGTTAAATCTGACCTCAAAGGCGGGGCCGAGACCAATCTGACCCTAAAGGCCGCGGTTGGGATTGTTGTCACCGGGGAATTAGAGGCCGGGAGCATCACGGCATCCGGGTTGTTTTTCAAAACCGATCATGCCGTGACGGTGGGGGCGGGCGGTTTAACCATCACCACAACCGGCGAAAATTGGAGTTATAAAGGGCGCAATTCGGCGGGGATTGTGGTGAATCTGGGCCAGGATCACAGCAAAATCGCTCTGCTGACCCAAAATGGCGGCGATATTCGCCTGACGGCCACGGACGGGCATATTTTCATCAATAATGCCATCACGACCCATAACCTTACGGTCACGGGCGGGGGGATCAATCTCAATGGCGATGTTACCGCCGATGTCATCACGATACATGGGCTCCAGACCGGCAATGTTTGGCTCGGTGCCGACATCAGAGCCAACCGCATTAACGCAATTGCCGATGGTGGCGCGATTGATTTTTATGGCAATCTTTATCTTCTTAATCCCGATCAAAAAAATCCCAACCTAAATGCCGAAGTGACAGCGGGGAAAAAACCAATTACTTTCCATGAAGACATCTTTGTTACCTATGTGCGGGTTGCCAATGACCAGGGCGATATTTATTTTAACAAGGCGATCACCGGCGATGATGGGGTCAAACTGCCCTATAAGATTGAGGTCAGGGGTCACGGTACGACGCATTTCCTTGAAGATGTGGCGGTGCGAGCAGGCGGCTATTTCGATCTTAATGTCGGGGCGTGGAAATTTACCCATGTCAAAGCCAATGATGCCAATATTTCCATCGTTCTCACCGATCCAGGTTTTTTCTATGCGCGTGAGGAAAGCACCTGGCGTTCGAACTATGTGCAAAATCATTCCAAGACTTGCTATGCCTATTGGGATTGCTCAAAGATGAATGTTGCTTATGGTTTTCTTATCCCCATTACGGCGGGGGTTGGCGGGCCGCGCGATAATGTTTCGCTTGACCTCGACAAAAGCATTGAATTTGATCATGCCCAATCGGCTTATTTCAATGTCCCGGCTGGGATTGATATTTATACCCATGTAACGGCCAAAAATTTTACCGTCTCAAGTCTTCACAACCGTTTTGTCTATAATTCCACCATTGAACCGGTCGAGGGCGGGATTATTACCATCATTGAGCGGCGGAATTTTACGAGTTTACATGAAGCGAATGGCTTTTCCTTTACCAAAGACCTGACGGATCGTTTTGTGGGCGGGGCTTTGGCAAAATATAATCTCAATATTATTACTTACGGCGATTTGACCATTAATACCCCATTGGTGGCGGGCGATAATCGAGATGTCACCCTGGCCGGACGCAATATTTATTTTAACCAACCGGTGACCATGAATGGCGGCAAACTAAGCTTGATTTATAACCGCCAAGCCGGTGACTTGGATTTCACCGCAAAAGACCGAACCTATTACGAAATAGATCGCAAAGCAGTGCGGGGAGTCTTTGACAATAAGATTCTCAATGATCAGGCCATAAATTTTAATGGCGATGCCAATATTGAGATCGTATCTTATGGTGATTTGACAGTACGCGGCAAGAATTTGAATTTTACCAATGCCGAAATCAGAGTAAAAAATCAGGGGAGTCTGAGCATTGACGGCACGATCACGGTCGAGCAGCATCTTACTTTATTCTCGGACCAGGATATTTGGATCAATCAACCGGTGATATCCCGCGCGGGCAAATCTAACATCAGTATCTTGAGCAAAGACGATAATGAATATCTCCATTTCGGTTTGTATGGCAAGCTGGATGGGGTGAGGTAAGCTTCTAGCCAGAGCGTCATTACCCGCAGGAGAATTATTGCCAAAAAAGGGAGCGTCATTACCCGCCGCAAAAAAAGGGGAGCGGAAAAAAAGGGAGCGTCATTACCCGCCGCCGCTTGGCGGTCGGGTAATCCCCCAGGAGCTTTAGGAATAATACTCCTGGGGGATTACCCGACTCACAATATCCGTTGCACGGATATTGTGGCGGGTAATGACGCTCCCCTTTTGACGCTTTAGAATTGGGCAGCGGAAGAGGGGTCGTCATTACCCGCCGCAAAAAAGGGGAGCGGAAAAAAAGGGAGCGTCATTACCCGCCGGACAGCAAGCGGATTTCCGCTTGCTGTCCGAGTCGGGTAATCCCCAGGCATTTGGGGAATAATACTCCTGGGGGATTACCCGACTCACAATATCCGTTGCACGGATATTGTGGCGGGTAATGACGCTCCCCCTACTTAATTCAAACAAAAATAAAAAACTTTAACCCCCGCCTTGGAATAAAACAAAAAGACGCTATATAGATTCTAACGCTGATTAATTCAAATCAAGGATTATAAAAATTAATTCATTTATTTCATAAAGGTAGAAATATGTTGGTCTCTAGTATATTAACTGAATTAAAGATTAGACAAAATCATAATAATAACCATTTTTACCGACGATTATTAACGGGTACGGCATTAGCGGTGGTGATGGCGGCGGGAATGATGTCACACCCATCCCACGCCTCGCCGACGGGCGGCGTGGTCACCCAGGGAGCGGGAAGTATCACGACCGCGGGGACCACCACCAACATCACCCAAACCACGCCGCGCGCCGCAATTAATTGGCAAAAATTCGATGTGGGTTCTGACGAGACGGTACAGTTTACGGTGCCAGATCATGGCGCGACTCTGAATTACATCAAAGCAGGGGAAGGGCATTCGCAAATATTGGGTACGGTGACTTCGAACGCGACCTTGTATTTCGTCAATCAAAATGGCTTTGTGTTTGGGCCCAATTCAAATGTCACGGCGCAAAATTTGGTGATCAGCACCCAAAATATTGACCTGAGCAAATTTATCGCGGCCAAGCCAGGTGAAGCGCAACCCTTTGCCCCGTCGCAAGATGCCGGGTCAAAAATCATTCTCCAAGGTCGCATCAGCACGCCCGATCACGGGGTGGTGGCTGTGTTCGGCCCGAATATTGAGACTTATCCCTCGGCCACCCTTGCCGCCAATCGGGGGACGGTGATTCTGGCGGCGGGGACGGTCGCAACGTTGGAGCTGCCGGAAAATGGTTTCGCTCGATTTGGCTTGACCAGCCAAAACGGGGTTCATGCGGTACGTCTCGACGGGCTGATTCAGGCGGGCGGCGGTCAGGTGAGTCTGGCGGCATCCAGCGACGCCAACAGCAATGCCGCCAGAATCGAAAATAACGGCACCATCGATATTGCGGTGGCGGGCGGCCAGGGCGGCAAGGTTGGTTTTGACGTGAATAATGGCGTGATTGCGCTCGGCGATGGCAAGGTTAAAACCGGCCAAAATGGCGAGATCGTCTATCACCATATTTACCAGGGCGACCGGCTGGTGATCGATGCGAATTTCCTTAAATCTTTCCATTCCGAGGCGGGCTTAAAACTTGATGTCACAACCAATCAAGCGATTATTTATGCCTTAGACCGCAAATTTGGTGAGCAAAATAGCCTCGCTTTGCATTCCGACCAGGGGGTGGAGTTCACGCGCCCGATCACAGCCGAAGCCATTGTGGTACGCGCCAATTATTTCAAGGTCTTTAGCCCGATCATCGTCGGCAGCGGCGGCTTGGATGTCGCCACCACCGGCGAAAATCTGCCACGCGGGAGGAGCGGTGCGGGCATCGAGGTCAATATCGGCAATGACCGCGGCCTCACCGCTATTCAAGCCCGAAATGGCGGCAAAATTGATTTAATCGCAGCCAATGACGGGCGGGTTTTTGTCCAGAATGCCATTATCGGTTATAAAATCTCGGCAACTGGCGGCGGCATTGGCTTTAACGGCACGGTGACGGCCGCGGACACGCTTAAGCTGCAAGCCACGCATTTTGGCAATATTTGGCTCGAAGGCGACGTGACCGCCAATAACGCCAGTGTGACCGCCGAGGGTGGCTCGATCGTATTTTTGCGCAAATTGACCGCCCCCAATCCCGATGGCAAAAGCGGCGATATTTTCGTCGCGGTGAAATCGAGAAACAAAGAGATTATATTCCGCGATGCTATCTCAGTTACCAATCTGCGGGTCGAGAATAAAGAGGGGCAAATATTTTTCACCCACGCCATTACCAGCAACGATGCCAGCGGGCTTCCCAATAAAATCCAAGTATTTGGCGAGAACCGCACCGTCTTTAGCACCGATGTCGGGGTGCGACCGGGCGGGTTGTTTGAACTTAATGTCGGTGATTTCCTCTATCACAATATCACCGCCAATAATGCCAGTATCTCTATCACCATCAACAACCCCAATTTTGGCAAAACCGTCCATATGGCTAAATATTCGACCGCCGAGGATGTGAGTGCTGGCTCTTATATTTGTGCCAATTACCAAGATTGCTTTGACAGTGAATTTGGCGGGCATTTATGGAACATCGTCTATACTGGCACATATTTTGTGTCATTGGATATTGACAATCATATTAAATTCGATAATGCGCCATCGGCCTTTTTCAAGGCCCCACATTATATTGACGTGTATAACCGCATCACCGCCCATAATCTGACCCTGATCAGCCAGAATAACCATTTCGTTTATCGCTCACGCGTCATTGCCAGCGAGGGCGGCAATATTAAATTGGTGCAATATGACGCGTTTCATTATACGCCGAGTTTGGCACTGCGCTTTGGCGGTAATGGCGGTTATGGCGCGAATCTAAGCTTTACCTCATACCACGACACGCATATCGATGCCCCGATCATTCTCGCCCAGGGCAAGAATCTTGCGCTGGCCGGACGCAATGTCTTTATCGATCAGGATGTCGTGAGTAATGGCGGTAAAATCACCCTGGTTTATAACAGCCCATCGGGTGAACTGGAATTCCCCAGGCGATTCTTTCACGAGCAGCAACCCCCCATTAACGCGGTGTTCGGTCAAAGCACCTATAAGCATTTGAAATTTAACGGCGATGCCAATCTTGCGCTGGTTTCATATGACAATCTCGCGGTCAATGCCGATGAGATAAAACTGAGCAATCTTGCCATTGAGGTGCGTCACAATGGCGGTTTAACGCTTGATGGGGCCATCGCGGTGAAAAACCAGATGAATTTAACCTCGGTTTGGGACATTTGGGTCAATCAGCCACTGACATCCGAGGCCGGTGCGGATTCCATCCACATCACCACGCCCTCGAATAAAAAATTCCTCCATCTTGGTCATGATGGGCGGATTGGGTTGTAGTGGGGCGAGTCGTTGTAATTCGGAGTTTGCTAAAGGAGGGTTTGAACAAGTTCAGTTTTACCCCCCCTTCTAAAGGAAACTCTGAATAAGTCTAGTTTTACCCCCCCTTCTTTAGAAGGGGGGGATAGCGACGC
>JASGCR010000122.1 GCA_030054015.1 Candidatus Symbiobacter sp.
CCGATTTATGCCGCTTCGCGGCAAAAATCTGCGGGTAATGACGCTCCCTTTTTTTCGCTCCCTTTTTTGCGGCGGGTAATGACGCCCTTCCTTCTTCCCTCTTCCTATTCCCCATTGCCCTCGTCGCCTAAGCCATCAAGGGACGCCAATTTCACCCGATGCAGCAAAAAGGCCGGCACCGGGCCAAATTCACCAAAGGGCGAATCCGCCGCACCATAGATAAATTCACCAGGATTCTCGGGTTGCTCGGAATTTTGGCTATTATTGCGATTGGAACCGCGGCCGGAACCGCGCGGATTGTCCCGCCCGTCGCGCTCAGGCCGGGCGGTACGATCGCCGCCATCCCGTGCCTGGTCGCGGTTCCGCCCCCGACCCTCGCGGCCTTCTTGCGGGTTTCCGCGCTGGCGTGACCAGGGCCGTTCGGCATTGGTCTCGATGATTGGAGCGGGGGGCGGCGCGGCGGCGGCTGGCACCGGACGGGCTTCTTCGAGCGGCAACCAAGATTGCGGCGATTCTGTGACCGGAATTACGTTTTGAGTCACGGTTTGAATCGCATCATGGGCCGGGGGGGGTTGCGGCTGGTCAATTGGGTAGGGCGCGGCATCATCAACCGGCGCAGGCACGGCGGCGGCGGCACGGTTGCGACCACGACCACGCAAATTGGGCGGGGAACGGCGGGGTTGGCGACCGGACTCGCCCGCCTCAGGCGATGAACCCTGTCGCGGCGTACCAGACCGCGATGCACCAGGCCGCGCCGGGCTGGTGGTTTGGGTGGTGGCATCAGATGCTTCGTCAAATCCCATTTCGATCCCGCCCTCCGGCACATAACGTGGTATTTTCTGTCCGATCAAACTTTCAATCGCCGTGACTTCGCGTTCGTTTTTGGGGGTGGCAAAGGTAAAAGCCCGCCCCAACCGTCCCGCCCGCCCGGTGCGACCAATGCGGTGAACATAATCCTCGGCATTGATGGGGACATCGAAATTAATCACATGCGACAGATCGGAAATATCGAGGCCTCGCGCCGCCACATCCGATGCCACCAATAAAGTGATTTCATTATTGCGGAAGGATTCAAGCGTGGTCGTGCGGGACGATTGCGGCATATCGCCATGCAGAGCGGCAACCGAAAAACCATGCCGCCGCAAAGATTGCAGCAAAGTCGTCACGGTAATTTTGCGGTTGCAAAATATAATCGCATTTTTGACCGCTTCGGCGCGTAATAATGCGCGCAAAGCCTCGCGTTTTTGCCGCTCATGGGTGATGATGAGATGCTGCGCCACCGTCGATGCGGTGGTGGCGGGCTTTGAGACGGTGATTTCTTTGGGATTGTTCAAAAATTTATCGGCCAGAAGTTTGATTTCGGGCGACATAGTGGCGGAGAACAACAAAGTCTGCCGCCCGCGCGGCGGCAAAATGCTCACTAATTTTTCAATATCGGGAATAAATCCCATATCGAGCATCCGGTCAGCCTCGTCAATCACCAAAATCTTGGCATCGGTGAGCAAAATCCGCCCGCGCTCGAAATGGTCGAGCAACCGCCCCGGCGTCGCAATCAGCACATCCACGCCACGATCCAGCAATTTTTCCTGGTCGCCCATCGACACGCCGCCAATAATCAATGCCATCGTCAAATGGCTGTATTTGCCATATTTGTCGAAATTTTCCGACACTTGGGTGGCGAGTTCACGGGTTGGCTCCAGGATTAAGGCCCGCGGCATTCGCGCCCGCGAGCGTCCCTCGGCCAGAATATCAATCATGGGCAGAACAAAGGATGCCGTTTTACCGGTACCCGTCTGGGCCGTTGCCAAGACATCGCGCCCGGCCAGAACCGAGGGGATTGCTTGGGATTGAATGGGTGTGGGCGTTTCGTAACCGGCCTCGGTCACCGAATTAACAACTTCTGGGCTTAGGCCCAATTGGAAAAAATCCATGCGGTTTTGCGATCGCTTTTGCTTAATATGTCAGAATGAGGGTTAAAATTGATCAACCCGCGCTATGTTTAACGCACGAGAGGGACTTTAGTGAATTACGCCCCCCCTGTCAAGCATTTATCTAAGTCCGAACATAGAGCGTCATTACCCGCAGATTTTTGCCGCGAAGCCAAAGCGCGTCAAAAACGGGAGCGTCATTACCCGCAGATTTTTGCCGCGAAGCCAAAGAGCGTCAAAAACGGGAGCGTCATTACCCGCAGATTTTTGCCGCGAAGCCAAAGCGCGTCAAAAACGGGAGCGTCATTACCCGCCAGCCTGCAAGCGGGTTTCCGCTTGCAGGCTGAGTCGGGTAATCCCCCAGGAGTATTATTCCTTAAACTCCCAGGGGATTACCCGACTCGCCTGATCCGTTGCACGGATCATGCGGCGGGTAATGACGCTCTTTTTTTGATGCTCTTTTTTTGGCGGCGGCCAGAGGATTCGTCATTACCCGCAGATTTTTGCCGCGAAGCCAAAGAGCGTCAAAAACGGGAGCGTCATTACCCGCCAGCCTGCAAGCGGGTTTCCGCTTGCAGGCTGAGTCGGGTAATCCCCCAGGAGTATTATTCCCTAAACTCCCAGGGGATTACCCGACTCGCCTGATCCGTTTCACGGATCATGCGGCGGGTAATGACGCTCTTTTTTTGACGCTCTTTTTAAGCAGGTAATGACTCACTCTTTTTGATTCTGGCAAAAAATTATGCTATCACCACAAGCAACCTCCCCGCCCCCAAACAACTGAATCAAAATGAAACTTAACCTTGTTTTCTTGCCCGGATTATTGTGCGATGCCGCGTTGTGGCAGCCGGTATTGCGGCGATGCGACCAGGCATTCGGCCACGCATGGGCGGAAACTCATGCGCTGGTCGGTGATTTGACCCAAGATGACACTGTGAGTGCAATGGCGGAGCGGGTTTTGGCCGCCGCAACTGCCCGGTTTAACCAGGCCCCATTCGGTTTGGTGGGGTTGTCGATGGGCGGCTATGTCGCGTTTGCCATCATGCGCCAGCAACCCCATCGCGTAAGCCATTTGGCTCTGTTCGACACCAATCCGTATGACGAGCCGCAAGAGGGCATTAAAAGGCGGCAAGTTTTGATCCGCCAAGCCCAATCCGGACTGCAAACCACCGGTTTCCGCGGCGTCACCCGCCAGTTATTGCCGAATTTGATCCACCCGTCGCGCCTGCATGATGCGGCGGTGGCGGGCGAAGTCATGGCCATGGCGGCCCGCATCGGGCGTGAAGGCTTTATCCGCCAGCAACAAGCGATTATGGCCCGCCCCGATTCCAGGCCGGATTTGCCGCGTTTCACCCTCCCCAGTTTGGTGGCGGTGGGGGAGGATGACCAAATTACCCCGCCCAAAATCGCCAAAGATATGGCGCAATTAATGCCCCAGGCCGAGCAGGTCACATTTCCCCAATGCGGGCATTTGCCGCCGCTGGAATGTCCCGATCTGGCCTTTGCCGCCCTGCAAGCATTATGGCAAAGATAATGCTTTAGTTTTTAACCTGGCTGTCTTCCCGCGTAAACCAATAGGCGATAATAATCGGGATAAAGGTCATGATCAGCACACAAACCGCCACCACATTGGTGACCGGTTTTTGCCGCGGGCGGAAAAGTTCGCCCAGCATCCAAATCGGCAAAGTGGTTTGCTGCCCCGCCGTAAAAGTGGTCACAATCACCTCGTCGAAACTAAGGGCAAAGGCCAATAACCCCCCCGCCAATAAGGCCGATGCCAATTGCGGCATCACAATATAACGCCAAGTTTGCCACGCCGTCGCCCCCAAATCGGCGGAGGCTTCAAGCAAATTGGGGCTAATCCGGCGCAGCCGCGCCACCGCATTATTGTAAACCACCACGACGCAAAATGTGGCATGACCGATAATGATGGTATAGATGCTGTACTCAATCGCCATCGAATTAAAGGCCGAGCGCAAGGCAATCCCGGTCACAATGCCGGGCAAGGCAATCGGCAACACCATCATCAAATTCAAAGACGAACTGCCGAAAAATTTGCGCCGCGCCAAGGCCATCGCCATCAAACTGCCCAAAATTAAGGCAATCAAGGTGGCGAACACCCCCACTTGGACCGAAAGGGTCAGCGCCCGCCACACATCTTCGCGTTGCCAGGCCACGGCAAACCATTGCAAAGTATAACCAGGCGGCGGGAAAACATAGGATTTATCCGCCGTGCTAAAGGCATAGACAATAATCACCAATAATGGGAAATGGAGAAATGCCAGCCCAACCCAGGCCATCATCCGCAAAGCGAATTTGCCGCGATGCACAGGGCGGGGACGGATTTTTCGCCGCGGCGGCGTAACGGGGTTTATGTCAGATGGCATCAAATGCTCCTAATCGCCGGACAAACCAGAGATAAATTCCGATAATCACAATCGGCACCAGCGTAAAGGCGGCGGCGAAGGGGATATTCCCCGACGTACCTTGTTGCACATAAATCACTTGCCCCAAGAAATAGGATGAATTACCGATTACTTGCGGGATGATATAATCGCCCAAAGTCAGGGAAAATGTGAAAATTGACCCCGCCGCAATCCCCGGCACCGCCAAAGGAATGATGATATAACGCAAGGTTTGCCAGGTACTGCCGCCCAAATCCTCCGACGCTTCGAGAAAATTATGGGGAATGCGCTGCAACGCCGCCATCATCGGGATCACCATAAACGGAAACCACATGTATAAAAACACAAGAAATGTGCCGATTAAGGAAAAACTCAGCGAACTGCCGCCAATGACCGGTATTGATAATATGGCATCGAGCAGATTCTCCAAATGCAGAGCGGTGAAAATCCAGGCAACGATCCCTTCTTTGGCCAGCAGCAACTTCCAAATATAGAGCCGCACCAGATAACTCGACCACAAAGGCAAGGAGACGAGCAAAAACAGCACCAAACGCCGCCAACCCTGGGTATAACGCACAATATACCAGGCCAAGGGGAAACCCATAATCACCGATGCCGCCGTCACCGCCACGGCCATGAGGAAACTGCGCATCACCACGGCAAAATAGGCCGGGGAAAATATGGCCAGGAAATTATCCAGGCCAAGTTCATACACCACCAGACCGGAAAATTCATCCAAACGGTAAAAACCATAGATCAATAATGCGATCAATGATCCGACATAAATTATGGCAAACCAGGCCAAGGGCAAAATCAATAATGAAGCCAATTGCCCGTAGTTTTTCCACACACGCCGCATCGGGGAAAGGTTAGAATGAGGCTGTGCCATTAATTTACCTCGACATCGATAAAATTATCTTGCGGGAAATTATGGAGGTGGTTTTTGTCCCAATGAATATAAACTTTGCTGCCCAAGGCCAGGCTTTGCGGGACATCGACTTGCAAGAGCGATCTTTTGCCTTCGATATGACCGATCTCGGCTAAGGATGCCGCCTCAAGCCCTGAGGGGTCAATAATCAGACGATAATTCGCCCCGAAATATTGGATTTCGCGCACAATGCCAACCATTTGCGCCCCGCCCTCCCCGCCCAGATGGCAATTTTCCGGCCGTATCGAATAACGCAGCAATTGCCCATTGGCTTGGCGATAATTGACAAAATTGCAATTGCCAACGAAATTGGCGACAAATTCGCTGTTGGGGCGATGGTATAATTCCTGCGGCGTACCGATTTGCGCCAAGCCGCCCTCATGAAACACGCCAATGCGGTCACACAGCGAAAACGCCTCGTGCTGATCATGGGTGACGAAGACAAAAGTCACGCCGGTTTCATGATGCAATAATTTTAATTCATGCTGTAATTGCTCGCGCAATTTGAGATCAAGCGCGCCCAGCGGCTCGTCCAACAACAGCACCAAGGGTTTTAACACCAAAGCGCGGGCCAAGGCCACGCGTTGCCGCTGCCCGCCCGATAACTCCGCTGGTTTGCGATCAATCAAGGCACTTAATCGCACCAATTTAAGGGCATCTTCGATTTGGCGATTGGCCCCATCGCCCTTAATGCCGCGCACCATCAGGCCATAGCCAACATTTTCCCCCACCGTCATATGGGGGAACAAGGCGTAATCTTGAAACACCGTATTGACTTGGCGTTTATTGGGGGGAACATTGGTCACATCTTGACCATTCAGGAAAACCGCCCCCTCGTTAGGTTGCACGAAGCCGGCAATCACCCGCAGCGAGGTGGTTTTACCCGATCCCGATGGACCCAGTAAGCCAAAAAATTCCCCAGCCTTGATGTCAAACGAAACCGAACGGAGCGCATGTACTGGATTTTTTTCACTGCCAAAAACGCAGGAAACATTTTTAAGCGAAATCATCGCCGGTGGGTGCGTCGTATTTTCCATAGAAACCACATTTCCTAGCGGCACCGTGCCGCCGCGTTCAGACACCTTCCTTAAGGATGGTCTGATTAAGTCGTACTGACCCCCCCTTCCTGCTTAGGAAGGGGGGGAAACCTATCCTTGGCGGCTTGCCGCCTAGGATAGGTCGGGGGGGTTGGTGATGAAAAATCTGATCAGAATCAGTATCATGCACCAACCCCCCCAAGAAAAGCTATGAATTTTTTTACAAAAAATTCTAGCTTT
>JASGCR010000123.1 GCA_030054015.1 Candidatus Symbiobacter sp.
CTCAACTATCCCCCCCTTCTAAAGAAGGGGGGGTAAAACTGGACTTATTCAGACCATCCTTAGGGATGCTCTGAATAAGTCGGTAATCGCATATGACCTCCCCTTCCTGCTTAGGAAGGTCTGAATAAGTCGTTCTGCCCCCCCTTTCTAAGCAGGAAGGGCAGGGGCAGAATCGACAGGCTTTAGGACACGGGGTATAATTTGCAAAAATACGGGCGGTACCGTTTAATTTTACTGGATTTTCTTGATGATTTGCGTCAGTATAGCAACCGAATGATAATCGAGGCTGGTGAATAGCGTAAGTGGTACATTTATGCCAAAGTTTTTTTCGTTTCGTCATCTTGACTCTGGCATAAGATCGGATTTTGTGTTATAAACCTATATTATGAGTTTTCGTTAGTTGGGATTGATCGTCGGTGGATAAAATATTCACAACGTTTCAATCTTTTTGAAGTGTCAACTCAGTGCCCAAAAGGGCGATTGTCGGTATCCAACGGGAGAGTGCTGCGGCCATGGACAAGAATATGCCGATCCTCATCGTCGATGACTACAAAACGATGCTTCGGATTATCCGCAACCTGTTGAAGCAATTGGGCTTTGACAATGTAGATGAGGCTATGGACGGGTCTTCTGCCTTGCAGTTGCTGCGTGGGAAGTCGTATGGGCTTATTATTTCCGATTGGAATATGGAGCCGATGACGGGTTTGCAATTGTTAAAAGAAGTTCGTGCTGATGCCAAACTGAAGCAAATACCTTTTGTGATGGTTACTGCCGAGAGCAAGACGGAAAACGTGGTTGCTGCCAAGGAGGCAGGGGTCACAAACTATATTGTCAAGCCTTTCAATGCGGAAACGCTGAAATCGAAACTGCAAGCGGTTTTTGGTGCCTTCTAAATTTTCAAGATTGGCGAATCGAACGGTTTGAGGCGGCACCGGTCTTGGTGGGCGTGTTTTCTCTGGTCTGTTGGGCGGGTTGTCGATGATTAAATCGGTACCGATTTTGCGATTGAGGGAATGTTATGAAGCCATTAGCGGCAGACCGCGAAGTGCGTGAACGAGTACGACACATCTTGGATTCACCTAGCCTTAATGTCTCGCGCGAAGAAATACGTGAAATGGCCGAGCAAGTCATCATGAGCTTGCGCGGTGACATGTCGATTTCGCATATTCAAATTTATCAAGAATTATCTGGCCTGGCTAAATTTATTGAATCGGCCCGCAATGAAATTATCACGATTCGGCCCAATGATATTGGTACCACCCATATCCCCAATGCCACGGATGAATTGGGGGCCATTGTCGGGGCGACCGAGGAAGCGACCGGATCGATTCTTGATGCTTGCGAGAATATTGAAAAATTGATGCCGTCTATGTCACCCGATATTGCGGCAAAGGTGCTTATCTCCATCACGCGCATTTACGAGGCGTGCAATTTCCAAGATTTGACCGGTCAGCGTATTTCAAAGGTTGTAAATACCCTGCAAATTATCGACAAACGCGTGGCCGAATTGTTATCAGCATTTTCTGATAAAGATTTTGCTGGGATTCAGGCTGTTCAACCGATGCAGGCGGGACCAAAAGCGGCGGGGTCTCCTGCATCACGGACCGATTCGGACCTCCTTCATGGGCCACAACTGCCCGAAGAGGCCAAGCGTCAGGCAGAAATCGATGCAATTTTGGCAAGTTTTAATTAAACCCGTTTTGGTTTTACTGTTTTTGACGGGATCATTGTATTTTTCACCGTCCGGAGCGGCTGTGGGGGATAATGCCCCCGAAGCATTGCCGTCGACAACCACTCCAGCACCCGCATCGCCCCCTCAACTTGAAAAAACGGATCGGACTCCGGTCGCCAAAACCGCGCCCAAACCGGCGCTCGAACCCGCGCCCAAACCGGCCCAAAATCTTAGCCAAAAAAATCCCGCCACATTTGCGACCAAAAATGCCAAAAGCGAAAAAACCGCAAAAACCGACGCGGTCGCGCTGGTTGAAACCCCGGCAAAACCGGTCGATTTGCCAAAAGTTGCGGTGCGCATCTATAGCCACCAAACCTATGTCCGGGTTATTTTTGATTGGGATTCGCCCACTTCCTATAATTTATTCCAAAATAACGGGATTGCGCGGATCGAATTCTCGCGGCCTGGGGCGATTGATGTGGCTTCGGTTTATAAATTGCTTCCGAAATCCATCGGCGCGTTTGAATCGGAGATTTTGAACGGAGTCTTGCAAACCGCCTTTACTTTCCCCAAAAATGTTCGGCTGCGTGATGCCATGATTGGGCATTTATTGGTGATCGATATATTGGCTCCCCCCGATTTCGTGGCGGTTCACCCGCCGGGGCGGTTATTGCCCCCGCCTGCGCGCAACGATACGGGGAATGCGGGTGTGGCGGCGGCTTATGCGCCGGCGAATGTTCCGCCGCCGGGCGAAACCATGCCGGCGGCGAACGCTCCAATGCCAACGAACCAGTCCGCCCCCAGCGGTCTTGCCGGCGGCAATAATGGGTCGGCTTGGCAACCAGGATCGACCAATTATGATCTCATGCCGGAAACCAACCTGGGGGTTAATTGCGCGGTGTCGCGCGATCCGGTGCCATCACGCCCTTGGCGGTTTAATTGTTCGTCGCCGGTTGGGGCGGCTTTGTTTCAACGCGAGGGGTCGCTCTATGTCGTGTTTGATCATAAAATCAATTTTGATTTAAGCCAGGCCGAAATCGCCGCCAATAACGATCCCATAAACGATCAACCGACCGGCAAAAAAGGCAAAAACAACGCCATGAACCAGGCCGATAGTTCTTATGGTTACCCAGGCAAAGGCGGTAAAACATCTGGCGCAATGGGATTTCCGGATCGTCAATCCGTCGTCAATGCGCCCAATGACCCGCGCTCGGTGACGGGCAGTTCCGCCGCCGATTCTGATCTGGGTTTCAAACCTTCGGAGTATGAGGAATTGGCGGTCGCCAATGGCTCGGCGGTGCGGCTGGGCTTGCCGCCTTTGCCGCCAAAAGCAACCGCCAGGGCCGGAAGCCCGATGAAATGGGTGGGCCGCATTGCCAAATTAAACCCAAGCATTGACCCCAACCGTCCCAATATTGCCAAAAATGGTTTGGCGGGATCGGTCTGGGTGGTGGGGGCGGTGCTGGCCGAACCAACCGCGAGTGTCGTACCCGATTATCCGATTGAAAATGCCACCGATCCCAATCTTAAGGGCAAGAAATATTTGCGCATTCCCTTGGCCGATGCCGAGCAGGTGATTCCCTTGCGATTTTCGGAATATGACCGTCCCCTTATGGTTATTCCCACCAAAATGGCGGGGCGGGGGGTGGCGCAATTGCGTAAATTTATGCAGTTTTCTTTATTGCCCTCGCAACAGGGATTGCTCATCCAATTGGAAAGCGATGGGGTGAATGTGGCGGTAGAAAAGGGGGCGGTGCTGATTGGCGGCGAAGTCCCGGTGGTGTTATCGCAACAATTGCCGCCGCCGCGTTCGGTGTATGATTTCTCGCGCTGGGAAAATCTGAGGGATAAATATGACGAGGTAAGGCAAAGATTGCAACGGGTTGCCGCCCAATCCGATGCAACCGAACGGGATGCGGCAAGATTTGATTTGGCACAGTTTTTTATTGCTTATGGTCATGCGGCGGATGCGGTGGGTTGGCTCGATTTATTGCAAGCCCGCCAAGATGATGGGGTGGGGACGCCTTTGCCCATCGCCCAACAATCCCCCAGTCTGTTGGCCTTGCGCGGGGCGGCTTTGGTGCTGAATGGGCAAAACGAACAGGGTTTGCGCGATTTATCGGATCGCCGTTTGGATTCATTGCCGCAAATTGGATTATGGCGCGGGCTGGGACTCGCGGCAAGCGAAAAATGGGCGGCGGCTGATGCCGCATTTCGGGCCGGGGGCAATGTACCACCAGTGACCTGGCCGGTCAAAATTCGGGCCGAAATGGTGCTGGAGGCGGCCAATACGGCCTGGCATTTGGGCAATAAAGAACGGGTTAAAACCTTATTGATTGATTATCCCAACGGCAATTCCAGCCCCAACCAAACCAATCGCGCGAATTATTTGCGGGCGCAATTGCGCCTCACCACCGGCGATTTGTTTGACGAGAAAATTGCCCTCGGCATTTTGGATGATATGATTGCGCATGGCGATGCCTGGGCGCGCAATCATGGCCGCTGGTTGCGGCTGCAAATTGAATTAAAGCATGATTCGGTTCCGCTTGAGGAAGCCACCGCGACATTAGAGCATTTGCGTTATGCCTGGCCGGGGGGCGAGCTGGAATATGAGATATTGAAACAATTAGGTGATCTTTATTTCAAACTGAGCAAGCCGCGTGAAGGCTTGAAATCAATGCGCGAGGCCGCCACCTGGTTCCCCAATCGCCCCGATCATCCCGCCATGCGGGCGCATTTGATTGACCGTTTTGTTGAACTTTATACCGATCCGGATTTGGCATCGATTCCGACTTTATCCGCGCTGGCGGTTTATGATGAAAATCGTGATTTAACTCCCCGCGATGCCAGGGGCGATCTCATGATTCAACATTTGGCGAATCGCTTGGTAAAAATCGATTTGCTGGACCGCGCGGCGGAATTGTTGAATTACCAAATTCAGGTCAGATTGTCGGGCCGCGAGAAATCCCGCGTCGGAGCCGATTTGGCCGCCATCCAATTGCTGGATCGTAAACCCGACAAGGCCTTGACCGCCCTTAATGCGAGTGAAACCGCTAATATTCCGTCGGAATTAGCCAATTATCGTAAGCTTTTGCGGGCTAGGGCTTTGTTCATGGCCAATCGCAGCGATGATGCCTTGAAGACCATTGGTCTTTTAACTGGCAATAACAGCTTAATGGGCAAAGACAATTCAGATGACAAAAACAGCCTAACCGACAAAGACAGCGAATTGCTGCGGGCCGAGATTTTTATTGCCAAGCAGGAATGGCGCAATGCGGCCGAAGTTTTTGGCCGTTTGGCGAATGTGCCGGATCGCGTATCGGGCCGAAAACTGGATGAAACGCGACAGAATTATGTGGTGAATCTGGCGGCGGCCCTGGTCATGGCGGGGGATAATGTCTCGTTGCAAAGATTAGGCAATGATTTTACCCCGATTTTTCCCGATGGGCTGCAGAAACAGGCATTTTTGATGCTGACCAATGGCAGCAACACCCCCAATGGCGCGAATTTGGCGGCTTTGATGGCAAAATTCTCGGATTTGCAGCAATTCCGCGCCTCGCTGGAAGCCTTTACCAATGCCAACCCAGCGGGTAATAATGACGACGCGACGACGACCCGATTGGCTAAGAAACCCTAGCGATGGGGGCGGTCATGCCTGGGTGTGACTTTCATTTTTCGTATGTAGCAACTCTCGCCTTTTATCGCCATGATCATGAATGACAACGAAAATTTGCGTCAGAAAATAAAAGCTTTACAAATTGAACATGGTGACCTCGACCATGCCATCCAAGCGATCATGCGCGATGCCACCCCCGATATGTTGCGCATTCAACGGCTTAAAAAACGCAAATTATTGTTAAAAGACCAAATCGAAAAACTCCATTCGATGTTGTTGCCGGATATTATTGCCTAGAAAATCGCTATATTGGGTCGCGCCATGCTTAAATCCATGCCTTTGCCGCGCCAGCTTCCCTCGCCCATCGGGCGGGCGAATAAACTTGGGTTGCTGTTGCCGCGGCAAACTGGCGGCGAATATGGCCTGCAAATCAAACGCGATTTTTCTCACCCGCTGGCGAGCGTTTGGCATCTGATTACCGAACCGGAAGGGCTGGCGGAATGGGCGCCGTTTGATGCGCATCAATCGCTGGATGGGGCGGTGGGGCAGGCGATTATCTTAATCATGGCGGCAGGCGGCACCGGTACCGAGGCGGCATCCGAAGATTCCGCCCTGGATTTGCTCGAATCCGAGATTTTGCGCTGTGAGCCTCCGCATCATTTGGCCTATAATTGGGGCAGTGACCGTTTGCAATTTGACTTGATCGGGGTTCGTGATGATCTGACTTCATTATGCCTAACCCAAATGGTGACCGAGCCGGAACTTATCGCCCATAATGCGGCGGGCTGGCATATTTGCCTCGATGTCGCGGCCCTGGCCTTGGCCGGAGAGTCGGCCGGCCGGGTGGTGGGGCGGGATGCGTTGCGCTTTGGTTTCGCCAATTTATGCGCCGCCTATCAGCACAGATTCCAGTCCGAGGTAAATGACGCTGCTTTTTAGGCGCGTTATAAAGAAGTGCGTCATTACCCGCAAAAACGGGGCGTCATAAAAAAGTGAAGCGTCATTACCCGCCGGACTGCAAGCGGGAATCCGCTTGCAGTCCGAGTCGGGTAATCCCCCAGGAGTATTGTTCCCCAAAATTCCTGGGGGATTACCCAACGCGCAATATCCGTTGCACGGATATTGCGGTGGGTAATGACGCTGCTTTTTAGGCGAGTTATAAAGAAGAGCGTCATTACCCGCCGGACTGCAAGCGGGAATCCGCTTGCAGTCCGAGTCG
>JASGCR010000124.1 GCA_030054015.1 Candidatus Symbiobacter sp.
TTACCCGACTCGCCTTATTCGTTCCACGAATAAGGCGGCGGGTAATGACGCTCTTCCTTTTAATGCGGGTAATGACGCATCTTTGAGTTCATAAACTTTTTTGCCCTATTCAGAACCTCCCTAAGGAAAGTCTGAATAAGTCACTTTTTTGCCAAAAGAACGGCGCATTTGCGAGCGGTTGCATCGCAACCGCGAAGCAATCCAGTAGCATCCTGAAATTATTCGATTTTTCTGGATTGCTTCGCGGGTCGCCGCGTAAGTGAAAGCGGCGACAAAATAAAGTTGCCGCCGCTTTCACTTACGCGGCGGCTGCGCCGCTCGCAAATGCACAACTCTTTTGGCAAGTTTGGGACTTATTCTGACCTTCCCTAAGCCGGAACCGCCACGGATTCATAACTTTTGGCGGTGGCAATTAAGCGATCCGCATGTTTGAATATTTCGTCAACCGACGCGATAGGGAATTTATCTTCAGTCTTGTCCTGATTAATCAGCCCCAACGAAAGATGAGCCAAATCATTAAAATACATCCGCGCAATGGGTTTGCGCACGCTGTCTTCAAATAAGACCAAGCAGCAAGATTTCATGTCGCGCATGACAATCTTTTCCGCTGGAAAATATTGACGAAGTATGGCGCGGACAATATTAAAACCTTCTATTTCTTCTTCGGTTGTCACAATGCCCGCGCTATCTGACTTAGCGTTTGATTCGGACTCAACGGTTTTTTCAATGGTTGACTTTTGCGCTACGTCTCCTTTGGCTTTATCAAGGACTTCTTGGATCCGCGCATCGATTGTCTCGACAACCGCCTGTTTGACCAGTTGACCAAAATTCGTACTAACCTTAGCGGTTAACGATCCTTCGTAATTTTGCTTAATCACGAATTTTGTGAATTCTTCCGTCGGTTCTTTCAATTGTTGCGAAATATAGGCAAAAAATTTTGAACTATATTTTAACACGGTTGCTTCGTCGCGGATTTTGTCACCATCAAAGCTTTCTTTGGCAAATTGCCGCAAAGCCTCGATCTGCTTTGGCTTAATTTGGGGCAAACTAAACGTAAAAAATGGTTCTTCGTCCATGACATTGGGTTTATCCAATTCGGTGAAAAAATGGTAATCAATCCCATTGGTCAGTAAACCGAATTTGCACCCCGTCTGTTCAAAATAACGCTTCAGTTGGGCTTTGTGGTCTTTTGCCAAATCCGTACTAATTTTCTTGCATTCAATTAATAGGATGTTTTGCCCATTCTTTCGCAAAATATAATCGACTTTCTCACCCTTTTTGCCCTTAATATCGGCATCATATTCAGGAATGACATCTTTGGGGTCAGTATCGTCATATCCCAAGGCGCGAATAAATGGCACCACCAACGCACTTTTGGTTGCTTCCTCGGTTTCTAATTTATATTCATTGTCGTTCTGTCGTTCAGAAATTTTACGTGATAGTTTTTTGATGGTTTCGTCGAAAACTGCGATGTCCATTTAATATCCCCCTATGTAACAATTTGGTGTGGATTAATAACCAATTCACCAATGTTACCCGCCCCCCCCTGCGTTGCGCAAGAAAAAACTTCACATGGTAAAATATTTTCGGTTCGGGGGCTGAAAAATCAGGTCGGGTGCGGTTTTGCTGCACAAATTTTGTGCTGGGTTCTTTGCCGCAACTTTTCAAGGACACGGGGGTATTAAAAAAAATTTTGCTTTTAAAAAATGTTGCTTTTTATTTTGCAAAAAAAATTGGTCGTTTTTTCCGTTTCGCTTATGGTTTTTGTCAAAAAAATACTCGTAATTTTTATTGCCTTTTTAAATTACATGTTTTATTTCGGCAAAAAAATTGCTATATTAAAAATACCTCTGGTGCTGTGTATTCCGATGGGTAAGGTTGCGTCGGGCATATTTGCCACCGTTGATGTCAGTTCGAGTCTGACCCGGCATCAGAGGCTCCCGTCAATCACGAAATAACCGCGGTGCATCATCGCTTTTATCCCGCCAATGTCGACGACGTGACCTGTCTCAACGATGTTGTAAACTCCCTTTTTCTTTACCAAATAATTCAAACGAATCACCAATTTATAAACCGGAACCTGATCCGAAAAAATCAATAGAAGGGCAGGATCATTGAAATGGGTTGTATCGAAAATCACCGCCTGTGGATTAAACAGATGGGTGGGTAAATCCTTGTACCAATTAATCGGCAATTGATTGGTTTTGGCATCTCGAAAACTATGGGCAATGTCCCGATCGCGTACCACAATTTCTATTGTCTCAAGCGTGATGCCATGTTGTTTTATTCCCTGAATCCATATTTCCCTCATATTTCCTATTTTTTGCAGTATGCCCTCAGGCCGCTTTAGCAAAGCCTTATCGACAAAGGCGGCAAAATCTTGCGTTTCCATAATTATCGCCTTGGGATTTGGCATATTGCGAAAATCTAGAGGTGTGTTTGGTACATCATTTACTCCTTTATAATCAAATAGTCATATGTAAATAAATGGCTTACATCCGCAATATGCCAAAATTGCGGAGAGGCCATCATCCGGCTTGTGCGGTCACGGCGGCAAGCATTTTCGCCAAATCCTCCACCCCGGCCAGGCGGGCGGAAGCGGAGTCCCAATTGGCGAGGTAACTCACCTTGGAATCCGGCCGCAATTTCATCGCCAATGGATTTTGCCGCACCACATCCAGCAATCGCTCCAGATTAATCGCGGCGGGATTATGGAAAGCCACCACCGCCCCCTTGGGCCCGGCATCGATTTTGGCAATATTCGCCTGTTTGCACAAAGATTTTAACCCAATAATCCGCAGCAAATTGGCAAATTCCGGCGGCAACGCGCCAAAACGATCCACCATTTCCACCGCAAAGCCGTCAATCTCGTCGGTTGTCTGCAACGACCCCAACCGCCGATACAGCCCCAAACGCAGCGACAAATCCGCGACATAATTTTCCGGAATCAAAATCGGCATCCCGACGGTGAGTTGCGGTGACCAATCTGATTCAAGAGACCCCTCTTTACTGCCCGCTGCGGCCGCGCCACCGCCACCACCCGTGGCCTGCATGGCCTCTTCGAGCAATTGTTGGTAGAGTTCGATGCCGACTTCTTTGATGTGGCCGGATTGCTCCTCGCCCAATAAATTGCCCGCCCCGCGCAGATCAAGATCATGGCTGGCCAATTGGAATCCGGCCCCCAATTGATCGAGGGTCAACATGACCTCTAACCGTTTCTGCGCCGAGATCGGCAAAAATTGCGGATCGGGGGTGGTTAAAAAGGCATAGCCGCGCTGTTTCGCCCGCCCGACTCGCCCGCGCAATTGGTAGAGTTGCGACAGACCAAAACGGTCGGCGCGGTGGATGATCATGGTGTTGGCGGTGGGAATATCCAAACCGGATTCGACAATCGGGGTCGATAACAACACATCGAATTTGGCATCGCAAAAATCGCTCATGATGTTTTCGATGTCACGGGCGGCCAATTTGCCATGCGCCACCCGCATCGTCACTTCGGGGACAAGCTGGCGCAATCTTGAAGAAACCTCGTCCAAATCTTCGATGCGCGGGCAGACATAAAACACCTGGCCGCCGCGGAATTTCTCGCGCAATATGGCTTCGCGGATGGTGACGGCGTCCCAGGCCATGACAAAGGTTTTCACCGCCAGCCGGTCGATGGGCGGGGTGGCAATCAGGCTCATATCACGCACCCCCGCCATCGCCAAATGCAGCGTACGCGGGATGGGGGTCGCGGTCAAAGTCAGCAAATGGACATTATGGGCAAGCTCTTTCAATTTCTCCTTTTGCGCCACGCCGAAATGCTGTTCTTCGTCCACCACCACCAAGCCCAGCCGGTTGAATTTGATCGATTGCGCCATCAAGGCATGGGTGCCGACCACAATATCAATCGTACCATCGGCCAGGCCGGCGCGGGTGATCGCCGCATCTTTGGCCGCCACCAACCGCGATAAATTGCCGATTTTTACCGGCAAGCCTTTGAAGCGATTGACGAAATTATTATAATGCTGCCGCGCCAATAGGGTGGTCGGCACCGCTATCGCCACCTGGAACCCCGCCATGACCGTGACCAAAGCGGCGCGTAAGGCGATTTCAGTCTTGCCAAATCCGACATCGCCGCAAATTAACCGATCCGTCACCCGCCCGGATGCCAGATCATCCAACACATCCTCAATCGCGCGTTGTTGGTCGATGGTTTCGACCCAGGGGAAACGCGCGACAAAATCGTCATAAATGCCGGGCGGCGCGACAATCGGTTCGGCCACCATCAGGGCGCGTTTGGCGGCGATTTCCATCAATTTGGCTGCCAAATCGCGCAGGCGTTTTTTGACGCGGGCTTTGCGCGATTGCCAGGCCGCGCTGCCCAATTTATCCAGGGCCGCCGCCGCATCCTCGCCGCCAAAGCGCGAGATCATGTCGATATTTTCAACCGGCACGTAAAGTTTATCATCGCCGGCATAAATCAACCGCAAACAATCATGCGGGGCATTGCCGATTTGCAACGTTTCCAACCCGTCATAACGGCCAATGCCGTGATCGACATGTACCACCAAATCTTGCGGCGAGAGGGAGGTAAGATCGGTGAGGAAATCCGCCGCCCGCCGCCGTTTTTTGGCACTGGCATAGCGGCCATGTTCGCCGAAAATATCGGTCTCGGACAGCACCGCCAAAGACCCGACCATAAACCCGCGCGGCAGAGCGAAATGGGTCAGGATTATCGGTTTGACCAAGGGTTGGGGTGGCTGTGATTCAGCCGCAAAATTTTCAAGTTCGGCCCAATGATTGACAAGCAATAACTCGGCGGCAAAATAGGGCAAAGCATCTGGCTCGCTCCCTGGCTCGCGCTCTGGCTCACCCCCTGGATCGACCCCAGGCTCGCGCCCTGGTTCACCCCGCGCCTCGGCGGGTTGGCCGCGTTCCCGCAATTGCTGTTGTTTGTCGCGCATCCGGGCCAAAATCACATCGCGCGACCCCTCGCTGTCGGCGGCAATCACCAGGGTTTTGCCTGCGCGTTGCAATTCGGCGGCGTAATTTAATATGGCGGCGAATAAATCCAATTTGGGGTCTTGGCGAATGGCGGCAAAATCGCGGATCGGCTGGGCTGCCAGATCGAGGATGGTTACCGCATCATGGGGCGAGGCCTCTTTTGGCGGTTGCGGGGCAAAATCAGGCAATTCTCCCAAATCGGGCGATAAATCCAATTTTTGCCGTTGGCGCACCAACCCGTCCCACTCGCTCCGCCCCAGATACAGCATGGTTGGTGGCAAGGGGTGATAGACCGATTCTTGCTCCAACGCAGTGACGGCACCGGATTTATCCTGGCGTTTTTGCCGGAAATCGCGGCGGGCGGTGTAATAATCGTCAATTTGTTCAAATCGTGCGGCGGCGGCCTGGTCGGCTTCGTAATCCATCACCAGCGGGGCCGCTGGTGCATAATCAAAAATCGTGACCAAATTGTCATAAAATAACGGCAGAAAATGCTCCATGCCGACATGGGGACGGCCTTCGGAAATCGCCTGATAGAGCGGGTTGCGTTCATTATCAACCCCAAACAAGGCGCGGTATTTCACGCGAAAGCGGCTGATCGCGGCCTCGTCCAGGGTAATTTCCGAGGCAGTCCCCAGGATCAGGGCATCGGCGGCGTGGTCTGGTGCGAAACTGACCTGGGTCATGGCATCAAAGGGTTTGATGGTTTCGATCACATCGCCAAAAAAATCCAGGCGATAAGGATGATCCCTGCCGGTCGGAAAAAAATCAACTATGCCGCCGCGTACGGCATATTCGCCGGCCTCGCGCACCTGGGCGGTGCGGCGATAGAGACCGCGTTCCAATTCGGTGATCAGGGTTTTTTGCGACAGGCTTTGCCCCACCGTGAGGCGCATTTCGGGCTGTAACTGCGTCTTGGCTATGACGCGCTGCAAAGCGGCATCGAGGGTGGTGACCATAATGGTCGGCTGGCGGCTTTGCCCAGATGTCGCCAATTGACGCAGCGCGTCCAATCGGGCGGCGCGGAGATCGGAACTGGGCGAGGCGCGGTCATAAGGCAGGCAATCCCATGCGGGAAAATCGATCACCAGCGGCGCGTTGGGGTTGCCTTGGCTTAAATCCCCGCCAAACCAACGACAAGCGGCCAGAATTTGCGCTTTACGCGCTTCGTCGCGGGCCAGGGCGAAGATCGGGCTGCCGGACTCGGATGCCGATTTTTGCGCCAATTGTACCAGCAGCCAGCCATCCAGTCCCGGCGGCACCCGTCGGTACAATAAATGCGGTCGGGACAAATTTTTGGGCAAAGTGGCGGCGGGAGCAAAAGCAAGATCGGGAATGTCGATTAAGCCAGGCACGTTATTGAATCCAATTTATTATTCAAAATACATATCCCTCCCCAATTTTTTTGGCATGACTTAAGGAAGGTATGAACAAGTCGAAAATTGATTTACCCCCCCTTCTTTAGAAGGGGGGGATAGAAAAGCTTG
>JASGCR010000125.1 GCA_030054015.1 Candidatus Symbiobacter sp.
TCTATCCCCCCCTTCTAAAGAAGGGGGGGTAAATAAATTTTCGACTTATGCAGACCCTCCCTAAGGAAAGTCTGAAAAAGCCTTAAAATGATACCGCACTCGCAAAGAGCGTCATTCCCCGACGCGCATGATTCGTTTCACTTACGCGGCGGCCTGCGGCGGCCTGCGGCGGGTAATGAGGCTCTTCCTTAAAACACCGCGCAATGACGGGCTTGATTCTAGGCAATATTTGTTGAATAAATAGCCAGGGATAATGAGTGACAAAAATTACGGCGTGATCCCAATTACGGAGTGATCCATGTTAGACCAACCGCGCGGCAATGAAAAACCCAGGCAAATAAAACCTTTGATCGGCATCACCACCTATCCCATAAGCCCGCAAAAAACCAGCATTGGTTTGGCCGAATATGGCTTTCACACGCCGCCGGAATATGTCGATGCGGTGATTCGGGCGGGCGGGGTGCCGGTTTTGTTGCCGCCCATGGGTAAAAACCTGGTCGAAGACTGGTTAGATCGCATGGACGGCATCATCATGATTGGCGGCGGCGATGTTGATCCCAAACATTATCATGAAAAACCGCATGAAACTTTGTACAGCATTGATTCCGGCCGTGATGACACAGAATTGGCTTTGGCGGATGCGGTGATAAGGCGGAAAATGCCGGGTTTGGCGATTTGTCGTGGCCTGCAGATTGTCAATGTGGCGTTGGGCGGGTCGCTGCACCAACATCTGCCCGATTGCGGTATGGCGGTGATTGACCACCGCAATCCGCCCAGCCTGCCCATCGATCACCCGATTAACATCGCGCCGCATTCGCGGCTGGCGGCGATTATGGGGGTGACGATGTTGCCGCATCCGCCCGCGATTAAATCCTGGCATCACCAGGCAGTAAAGAAACTCGGTCACCGGGTCAAGGCCGTCGCCACCGCATCGGACGGCATTATCGAAGCGATTGAACTTGACGATCACCCTGATCTGATCGCGGTGCAATGGCATCCGGAATTGACGGCGGCAAAAGATGCCTCGCAACAAAAATTATTTGATTATATGGTGCGAGCGGCGGCATCTTATCGCCATCACGCTGAGGCCGCCCGCAAAATATAGCAAAATATCAATCTCAGGAATTTTCGCATCATGATTCGCACCCGTTTTGCCCCGTCGCCCACCGGAATGCTGCATATTGGCGGGGCGCGTACGGCTTTGTTTAATTGGCTGTTCGCCCGCCACCACCAAGGGAAATTTATTCTGCGCATCGATGATACTGACCGCGAGCGTTCGACGGCGGGGGCGGTTGAGGCCATCCTTGGCGGCATGGGCTGGCTGGGGCTGGATTGGGATGAGGGGCCGATTTTCCAGCATAAATCGATCACACGCCACGCCGCCATTGCCCAGGAATTATTGGCGGCGGGGCAGGCCTATCGCTGTTACTGTACCCCGGAAGAATTAGAGGCGCAGCGCAAAGCCGCCATTGCCCGCAAAAAACCCCCGCGGTACGAAGGCACCTGGCGCGACCGCCCTCTTAGTGACGCGCCCACCGGTGCGGATTATGTGATCCGGCTCAAAGCCCCGCAATCGGGTCAGACCGTGATCAATGATCTTATCTTGGGCGAGGTGAAATTCAGCAACAGCGAATTGGATGATTTTATTTTGCTGCGTGCCGATGGCAGCCCGACTTATATGTTGTCCACCGTGGTGGATGATCATGATCTGGGCATCACCCATGTGATCCGCGGCAATGAACATTTGAACAATGCCGCCAGGCAAATTCAAATCTTTAACGCGATGGGCTGGGAAGTGCCGCGTTACGGCCATATTCCCTTGATTCACGGCATGGATGGGCAGAAATTATCCAAACGCCACGGCGCGGTTGGGGTCGAATCCTACCGCGATGATGGGTTTTTGCCGGTGGCGATGTTGGATTATCTTTCGCGGCTGGGCTGGACCCATGGCATTGAAGAATATTTGCCGATGAGTGAGCGGATTGCTCGTTTTGATTTGACCAATATGGGGCGGGGGCCGGCGCGGTTTGATCTCGCCAAATTAAACGATGTCAATTTCCATTACATGAAAATGACCGCAGATGCCGAGTTGGTGGCGCGGTTATTGCCATTTTTGGCACAGCAATTGGGGCGCGACGTAACGCCGTCAGAACAAACATTATTGACCCGTGCCATGCCAGGCTTGAAACAACGCAACAAGAATTTGCAACAATTGGCGGAAAATTCGGCGTTTTATTGTCAGTCTGTGCCATTGCCCATGACCGCGGCGGCGGCGGCTTTATTGACCCCTGAGGCCAAGGCTCGGCTTGCCGCCATCGCGGCGAAATTTACCGCCCTGGCGGATGCCGATTGGACGCATGATGGTTTGGACGCGCTCATTAAATCCGAGGCAACAGCGATGGGGATCGGTTTTGCCCAATTGGCGCAGCCTTTGCGGGCGGCTTTGTCGGGACTGACCTCGACCCCATCCATCGGCGATGTGATGGCGGTTTTGGGCCGCGAAGAATCCCTGCGGCGTATGGCGGCGGCGGCGGCGTGATTTTTGGCACAGAACCAAAAAGCGGCATAGAACCAAAAAGCGGCATAGAACCCCAACCCCTACTCAACCGCGTCATTCCCGTTGGGGGCGGAAATGGGCGGCGAAAAGGCCGGGGCGGGGGCGGCCACCGGGGGGGTTACCGGTTTGGGGTTGGCATCGTCGCCATCATTATTGGGGGTGGGTTGCTCATGCCCCAATCCGGCAAGCAATTTGTCGCGCAGCATGGCTTGGCGCAATAAATCGCGGGCAATGGGTGCCGCCCAACTGCCGTGAATCCCATGCTCAACCACGACCGAGCAGGCATAACGCGGCGCGTCAATCGGGGCAAAGGCGACGAACAAAGCATTGTCGCGTTGCTCCCAGGGGATGGATTCTTGCGGCCTGATGCCGCGTTCGCGTTCATATTTGCTGATGCGGCGCACTTGGGCGCTGCCGGTTTTGCCACCCATTTCCATGCCGGCATCGGTGATGCGGGCGGCATAGGCGGTGCCATTGGGTTCGTTGGTGGCGGCAATGAGGCCGCGCATAACCGCCTGTACATGATTGGGATCAAAGCCAAGATCGGCAAATTGCCCCCCCGCTTTATCCGCCTCGGAAATTTTGGTGGATTTCAAGGCATCATATTGCCCCACCATTTCTTTCCCGATGTGATTGGGCGATGCGCCGCCATTTTTGGCCTGGTTGGGAATTAATTGCCGCTTTAGGCGGGGCGTTACCGCTTTGCCGCCATTGACCAATCGCGCCATCATCACCGCCAATTGCAAGGGCGTGACTTGCAAAAAGCTTTGACCAATGCCGGCGGTGACGGAATCGCCTTGCATCCATTGGATGCCATAATTGGCTTGTTTCCAATTGCGGGTTGGCACCAAACCGCCGCGCTCTGACGGCATGTCGATACCGACGGCTTTGCCAAAGCCAAATTTACGCGCGGTCTCGCCCAATTTATCAATCCCGACCCGCCTGGCGGTTTCGTAAAAAAACACGTCACAGGATTCTTTGAGGGCGCGTTGCAGATTCACAATGCCATGACCGCCCCGCCGCCAGCAATGAAAGCGGCTATCGCCCAAATCATAATGGCCGGGGCAGGCCATTTCGGTGGATTCGGTGATGGCCCCATTCTCTAACCCGGCCATAGCGGTGACAATCTTAAAAGTCGAGCCAGGGGCATACAGCCCCGATGTCGATTTATTGGTTAAGGGGTGTTTGGGATTGGAAATGAGTTCATTCCAAACTTGCGGGGATACTCCGGATGAAAACACATTGGGATCAAATGCCGGGGCCGAGATCATGGTAAGAATCCCGCCGCTTTTTACATCCATTAACACGACCGACGCGCTTTGATCGCCGACCAGAAGGTTGCCATATTCTTGCAAGCCAATATCAATATTAAGTTGCAAATCATGGCCTGGCACAGCTTCAATCCGCGATAATTCGCGCACCGCCCGTCCGACCGAATTGACCTCGATCCGCGAAGCCCCGGCGGTACCGCGCAATTGCGGGTCGTAATACCGTTCGACCCCGTTTTTGCCAATGCGAAAATCGGGCAGTTCCAGCAAGGGATCATCACCGCCCAGCGCGGCTTGGTCAGATTCCGAGACCGCCCCGACATAGCCCAAAATATGCCCGACCGCAAAAGTATGGGGAAAATGGCGCAATTGCCCCACATCAATCGTCAGGCCAGGCAAATCGGGAACGTTTAATTCGACCCGCGATACTTCTTCCCAATTCAGGTTTTCCCGCACCATCACCGGCACAAAAGAGCGTTTATTTTCGATTTCATGCAGCACCCGTTGGCGGTCACTGTCCGTCACTTCAATCAGCAAAGACAGGGCATCCAACGTCGCGGCCACATCGCCCGCTTGTTCCCGCACCAACATGACGCGGTAATTTAGGCGGTTTATCGCTAATTTCTCGCCATAGCGATCAAAAATGCGCCCGCGCGGGGGAATGAGCAATTTCAAACCGACGCGATTCACATCCGCCAAAGTGCTGTATCGACTGGAATCGATGACCGAGAGATAAAACAGCCGCGCCGCCAGGCTGGAAAATAACAAGGCCTGGAATCCGCCAATCATAATGGCGCGGCGGGTAAATTGTTCTTCCCGCATCCCATCGCGGGCGGTAACGAAATTCGTACCCCGCCGCGACCGCCGCGGCCGGCTGGAGGGGGAACCGAAAAAACCAGAACTGGCATTGGATTTGCTAAAACTGTTGCGGCCAAACAGGGTGCGGCGGCGAAAGCGGCGGAAAAACTTCATAGCGTCCGCCCCCCCAATTCAATGGTGAGATTGGGGGCCACCACAATCAAGCGCATCAAGGCGGTTAAGATATAGGACACTAAGGGGAATAACAGGGCCGATACGACATATTGTTTGGTCACCAGCAACAATCCCACATGGCGACCGGCTAATTTGAACGCGATCCATTGGCACAGCAAGACAATTAAAAAAGCCAGGGCAAAGGCAACCCAAGCCGCAATGAAACTCCGTGCCAGCAATACCCGTCTTTGCAACAGAATAATTTCATGGGTGACAATGAACAAAAAGGAAGAAAGGCCAATAAACCCGCCTTCCAAACCATCGCGCAACAGCCCGACCAAAAAAATTCCCCATAAAGGCAATAATTCGGGGCGGTTAATGCTCCAAAACACCAAACCCATCATGGTCCAGGCCGGGGTGACATGGATCGATGCCGGCAAATTGATCGGCATGGAGGTCAAAAATGTCAAAAACAGCAAAGACAAGAGTGGCGTGGCCGCCCCCAGCGCAATCCGCGTATTGGCAAGCAGAGACTCGATCATTTATGGGTTCCCCGCGGTGGAATCGGGCTGGTCGGGGCCGGCAGTAAATCGTTCAAGCCGTAATCAATCAGCCGGACATAATCCAATTGCGCCCAATCGACGATTAATTCGACCAAGACTCCGTGCGACCCTACCTCGGAGACTTTGCCAATCGGCAGTCCCGGCGGAAAGGCCCCGCCATGACCCGATGTCACGATACGATCCCCCTTTTTGACCTGGCTGTCATGGGGCAGATACAGCAAATGCGGCACGGGCGAGTTATCCCCGGCCAGTATGGCGCGTTCGCGGGTCGCCTCGTTGATCACCGGGACGTGACTGTTCAAATCGGTCAGCAATAAAATGCGGGCGGAATGCGGCGTGATGTCCGAGACGCGGCCCACCAGGCCTTCGCCGGACATGGCGATTTCGCCTTTGGCGACGCCATCGCTGCTGCCCGCCGCAACCAGAATATTGCGGACGAATATCCCCCCCGAATCGGCTATCACGCGGGCGGTGACCGAACTGGTGCCAGGCTCTGGCACGAAATTTAGCAATTTGCGCAGGGCCTGGTTTTCGACATCCAGGCGGCGGGCGACTTCTTGCCATTGTTCTAATCTTTTGACTTCGTTTAATAATTCGTCATGCTCAGCCCGCAGGCGGCTTAGGCTGTTAATGCTTCCGGCCAGATTTCCGAGCAAACTGACCGGTAAGGACATTACCCGCAAAATCGGTTGCGATATTTCAGTCAGAATTTCACGCATCGATACGGTCACGGCGCGGTCACGCGCCGACAGCAATATCATCACCAAACTGGCCAGCACCAAGATAATCAGCAAGGCGCGAGACAGTAAAAACCGTATCGGTGAGGAGGTCGAGCTGTAGGAAAAACGACGAAATTTCATGATTTTTTTTCAAAATCTTGGGGATTGAATTTGGAGGGTGGTTTACTCTGTTGACATAGAATTTCGATTCTGACCTCCCTTTCCTAAGGAAAGTCTGATTAAGTCGAAAATTTATTTACCCCCCCTTCTAAAGAAGGGGGGGTAAAACTAGACTTAATCAGACCATGCCTAAGGATAGTCTGAATAAGGAGCAAAAATCTCTGACCCCCCCTTCCTGCTTAGGAAGGGGGGGATAGAAAAGCTAGAA
>JASGCR010000126.1 GCA_030054015.1 Candidatus Symbiobacter sp.
CCCCCCTTCTAAAGAAGGGGGGGTAAATAAATTTTCGACTTATTCAGACCTTCCCAAACGCGGGCGGTGGGTGATGTGAATGCCGTCTTCGCGGTCGACGCGGGACAAAACTTCGCCATTGCGATATAAATCCGCCAATAACTTGCCCTGGTCATAGCCAATCACGACATCGACCGACGGACGCGCCGCCGCAAAAAAGCGATCAATTTCCCTAAGCAGCCGATCCATCCCCTGGCCAGTCAGGGCGGAAACCTTGACGTGATGCGGCAATTTGCCCGAAAAATCGCCGCTATCATCAAATTTCACCAATTCCTCGTCGCCATCATCCTCAAGCAAATCCGACTTATTCCACACTTCCATAAGGGAAGATTCGATTTTCTCACCCAGTCCCAATTCCAGCAACACCGCGCGGACATCGGCGGACTGGGCCAGGCTGTCAGGATGGGCAATGTCGCGCACATGGAGGATTAAATCCGCCTCCACCACTTCTTCTAAGGTGGCAGAAAAGGCGGCAATCAGCTGGGTCGGCAATTGGCTGATAAATCCCACCGTGTCGGATAAAATGATTTTGGTGCCAGAGGGGAGTTTGACTTCGCGCAAAGTGGGGTCAAGCGTGGCAAACACCATATCTGCCACCATGACATCGGATTGGGTCAGGCGGTTAAACAAAGTCGATTTGCCCGCATTGGTATAACCCGCCAAGGCCACCACCGGCCAGGGAACCTTGGCACGGGCGGCGCGGTGCAGGCCACGGGTGCGGCGCACCGTCGCCAATTCGGCTTTGATGTGGGTGATGCGGTCGGTGATGAGGCGGCGGTCAATTTCCAATTGCGACTCGCCCGGCCCGCCCAGAAAGCCAAAACCGCCGCGCTGGCGTTCCAAATGCGTCCAGCTTTTGACCAGGCGGCTTTTTTGGTAGTTCAAGGCCGCGAGTTCGACCTGTAACACGCCCTCATGGGTTTTCGCCCGCGCCCCAAATATTTCCAGGATTAAACCGACGCGGTCGATGATTTTGCAATTCAGGGCGCGTTCCAGATTGCGCTGCTGCACCGGCGTGAGGGCGGCATCGATAATGACCAAGCCAATCTCAAGCGATTCCACCCATTCGGCGCATTTTTTGATCGTCCCCTCGCCGATGAGACTGGCCGGTACGATGCGGCGGAGTTTGACATATTCGGCATGGGCGACCACGAGGCCTATCGCCGAAGCCAGGCTGCTGGCTTCGGCCAATAAGGCGGTGGAATCGCGGAGCGGCATCACGGGGGCCAGGCTGACCCCCGCTGCCCTCGGTCTTTTAGCACCGAGTTCAGGATGCAGTATGAGGCATCTGACGGCCTCATGCTCGGTTGCTTGCGTCCGCGATTTAATTGTCACTCGTTTCGCCATCGCCCTCGAATAATTGGATCGGCAGAGACGGCATCACGGTCGAAATGGCATGTTTATAAACCAATTGGGCGTGAGCGTCACGGCGCAACAAAACCGTAAAACTGTCAAACCAGGTCACAATGCCCTGGAGTTTGACCCCATTCATCAGAAAGATCGTGACGGGGGTTTTGTTTTTGCGAATGTTGTTCAGAAAAACATCTTGCACATTCTGGGATTTATCGGTGCTCATGGGTTCTTTTCCTTTTATTGCCCCAGCTTGATTCGGTTGCAGAGTGAATCAGCTTGTTTCATCGGTTGATAATCACGCATCAAAATTGAGCCATCGGCACGAAACGCGCCCCGGTTTCCAATCATGTCGGGCCGGAACGGTCGTATCGCACTCTGCCTCAAGATCGATGCTCTATCCGCTGGCCTGTCCTCATAAACCTAGGCCTTGCTGTTAAGGTAAGCTCACAAGCGTCCCCTTACTAGGGGATGCCAGCCAATATAAATCAAACCTTAACCGCTTTCTGGGATTTTGTCAAATTCGTAATCCGCCGCTACCCGGTCCATAATATAACGGATTATTTTGACATTTACGAAGAAATAATATCATAACTGCAACCAACTGGCTGTGGGCATTCGAGTTTAAGATTAATAGGCGGTGTTTCAGACATCATGTCTGGGACACATCATGCGGCAAGGGCGGTTAAAAAATAATTAGCTTGAACCGTTATTTTCCACAATGCTATGAAATGATTCGATCAGGTGATGGTGACTGAGATGACAAAAGCAACAGGGATGAGCGACATTGCGATCATAGGCGCCGGGCCGGTTGGTTTATTTGCCGTGTTTGAATTTGGCTTGCTTGGTATGAAATGCCAGGTGATTGACGCGCTCGAACAGGTGGGCGGGCAATGCGCCGCTTTGTATCCGGAAAAACCGATCTATGACATCCCAGGCTTTCCCCGCATCGATGCCGCCGCTTTGGTCGAAAGATTGTCACAGCAAGCATCGCATTTCGCCCCCATCCTCCATCTGGGCGAGCAGGTGACGCGGCTCACCCGCGATTTAGCCGATAGTTGTTTCCGCATCACCACCGACAAAGGCCGCGAAATTATGGCCCGTGCGGTTGTCATTGCCGCCGGTGTCGGGGCTTTTGGCCCCAACCGCCCGCCCATTGGCGGCATCGAAGCATTTGAAGGCAAATCGGTGTTTTATGCGGTGAAAGACCGCGAGGCCTTGCGCGGCAAACGCCTGGTGATTGCTGGCGGCGGCGATTCGGCCTTGGACTGGGCTTTGGCCTTGGCGGGGGAGGCAGCCAAGATTTACCTCGTGCATCGCCGCGCCAAATTCCGCGCCGCGCCCGCCACCATTGCGGCATTAGATGCCGCCGTCGCGCGGGGCGAAATTGAATTGGTCACGCCCTATCAATTGGCCGGATTAACCGCCCAGGCGGATGCGCCAGATCACATCGCATCGGTCGAATTGGCGGATATGGATGGCGGCACCCGCTCGCTGCCCGCCGATATTTTGCTGGCCTTTTTTGGGTTATCGATGAATTTGGGGCCGATTAATGATTGGGGGCTTGGGCTTAGCGACCAACATATTGCGGTCGATGCGGCCAGCATGGCGACCACAACCCCTGGTATTTTTGCCATTGGCGATATTGCCCATTATGCCGGTAAATTGAAACTCATTCTTACCGGTTTCGCCGAGGCCGCCCAAGCCGCCCACGCCGCGCGGTCGTTTTTGAATCCGGGCAAAGAATTCCATTTTGTCCATTCCACCAGCGCGGTCAAGGATGTGGAGGGGTAGGGGGTTGGAAGGGGAGTAATGTTGAAAGATTTTATTGGGTACATTCAGCCTGTTATGCCTTTCCTGAGTATCATTACCGGAAGTCTCTCGGCATTGTTGGGCGTTGTCTTGGCGAATTATTTGAATTCCCGCCGCGAAGAACGTAATTTCCGTGAGCAACAACGGCAGAAATACCGTGAGCGTAAATTGGAAAAACTTGAGGAGTTGGCGTTTTTGTTTGAGAAGTGGGAATCGCACTGTGTGGTGTTATATGTTCAATTAGCAGTTGCATATATGGGGGGAATGAAGAACGATGAACTTACCGATATAAGAAATAGGAATAAAGAGTTTCTTTCGCTTGAAAAAGGCGATGTTAGTAAAATACATGCCATAATTTTTATTTATTTTAAGGAATTAAATGAATCGTTTGAAAAAATTCAAGTCCCGCTAAATACTTTAACTGAATATCACCTTAATTTAGTGCTTTCAAAAAATACCGATCCAGTTAAAACAATGCGTGAAATATTGCACTACCGAGATGTTTTTGCGCAAGCCTGCGATGATTTCAAAAAATCGATGATCGAATTAGGCGAAAAATTCAATATCGATAAAGGTTAAATTAAGCCGTAAGCCTATCTGCACCTACTTCTTTAGGAAAGTCTGAATAAGTTACAATTTTGCCAAAAGAACGGCGCATTTGCGAGCGGCGTAGCCGCGAAGCAATCCAGAAAAATCTAGCAATTTCATGATGTTACTGGATTGCTTCGCGGGCGTAAACGCCCGCTCGCAAATGCCACTTTTTTTGTTTCTGGGACTTAATCTGACTTTCCTTAAAAATCAAATTGAAAACTGCTTAAGGGTTTGCTATTGACGACAGGTAGATTAGGCAATAATAATTTTGTGTAATTTTCCAAGCTACGTACAGACCTTCTATTACCAACGGAGAAAAAAATGAAAAACCTAAAAAAGCTAATATGCCTAACCGGATTCTTGGCGGCAATTATCGCCATGCCTGCTTTTGCCGCTGATCCGCCCATCTATGAAATCACCATCAAAGATCACCGTTTCGAACCCAGCGAAATCAAGATCGCCGCCAATAAACCCGCCATTCTGTTGGTAAAAAATCTTGATGCCGAAGCCGAAGAATTTGAAAGCATGGATCTCAAAGTTGAAAAAATTATCGCGGGAAAGTCTGAGGGCAAAATTCGCCTGCGCGCGCTTAAGCCAGGCCGCTATAAATTTGAGGGTGAATTCAACGCCAAAACCGCGCAGGGCATCTTAATCGCGGAATAGGATGTAATATTATGCTGGCGACGCTGATTATCGTTTTTAGAGAACTTATCGAAGCGGGATTGGTGATCGGCATCGTGCTGACCGCCACACGCGGGGTTGCGCATCGCGGGCGATGGGTTGGCTATGGCATTCTTGGCGGCATTCTTGGCGCGTGCATCGTCGCGGTTTTCGCGGATTCAATCGCGGGGATGATGGATGGTGCGGGACAAGAATCATTTAATGCCTTGGTGTTGGCCGTCGCGGTGGTGATGCTCACCTGGCACAATGTTTGGATGGCACGCGATGGCCGCCATATCGCTCAGGAAATGAAACTTCTGGGCGAGGATGTTTCCCAAGGGCGGCGTAGCCTTATGGCTTTGGCTGTGGTGATTGGCATATCCGTATTGCGTGAAGGTGCCGAGATCGTGCTGTTTCTTTATGGAATCGCCTTGTCGAGTGGGAACAGTGCCGTGGCCATGATTTTCGGCGGCATATTTGGTCTTACGCTAGGGGTTGCCACCAGCGCGCTGATGTATTTTGGCTTGCTTCGCCTTCCCACCCGCCACCTTTTTGCTGTCACCAGCGGGTTGATCGCATTATTGGCGGCAGGTATGGCCTCGCAAGCCGTGTTATTCCTGCAACAAGGGGGAATTGTAACCATTTTCTCGCAAACAATTTGGGATATTTCGGGCATCTTACCCGAAGACAGCCTGGTCGGAAAAACCCTGCATACGCTCATTGGTTATACCGATCGCCCAAGCGGGATGCAGGTGGCGGTTTATGTGGCAACGCTGGGCATGATTTTCAGCCTTATGAAATTATTTGGTCATCCCTCGTCGCCCAGCCAGCCTAATCGCAAATCGGGTACCCCGGTCGTTACGATCCTGCCCTGATTTTGGGTATGGGTTTGGTATCAAATTGCCCGTCGGCCGCGGATAAATCCCTGCCTCCGGCGCGGTCACGGATGTTTGCCGCTATGAAGATAACAAAATGGGTTGGCAAGCGAAAAAAACTCGGTTAATTAATGTTTAACAAATTGCGCGGGGCAATTATGTGGGTTTTTCGATGGAGGGGATGCGATGAAATTACGTTATTTAGCAGTGGCTTTATTGGCCCTAAGCCTTAGCGGGTGCGGGTCGAGGGTCAGAACCGTTTCCACCATATACCATGGCGATGATCATCTGGAACGCGGCACGATTGCGGTGATACCGGCGAATAAGGATTTTACCTCGTCTTTGGAATTTAGGACCGTCGGCAATTATTTGTTGGATAAACTGGCCCAAAATGGCTATGTCGCGGTGGCGGCGGATCAACGTCCAGATTTCGTGGCGGTGCTGAATTACGAGACGTCTAAACCGCGTTATGTCACCGAAAAGGGGAGAAGAATCATTCACACCGTAACTGATTCAATTACCGGCGATAAGACCAGCACGGTTAAGGAACCGACTACTCATCTGGCGATTTTTACCCATACGATGCGAATTGATATTTTTAAGAGCAGCATCGATAATAAGCCAGGCAAGAAATATGAAATATCGGCATCAAACCAGGGTTTATGCGGGAACATGAATCCCCTCATTTTCACGGGCATGATTGATGCGGTGTTTGTCGATTTCCCTCGCAATAATGGACAGACCAACGAGAGTACCGTCCAAGTCTCCAAAAAAATGGAGAAATGTTAGGATTTTGCCCTTGGCGACCGGTGAATTTGGGGGGCATTATCCCGTCGAAACTGCGTCAAAAAGGGAGCGTCATTACCCGCCGAAATATCCGTGCAACGGATATTTCGCGTCGGGTAATCCCCCAGGAGTATTATTCCTTAAAACTCCTGGGGGATTACCCAACTCAGACTGCAAGCGAATTCCCGCTTGCAGTCTGGTGGGTAATGACGCTCTTCCTTTGACGCTCTTCCTTAAGGAAAGTCCGAACAAGTCCCAGAAACAAAAGAAATGGCATTTGCGAGCGGCGCAGCCGCCGCGTAAGTGAAAGCGGCGGCAACTTTATTTT
>JASGCR010000127.1 GCA_030054015.1 Candidatus Symbiobacter sp.
ATTGAGAATCTATTAGCATAATCAACGCATTACACCAACCCCCCCAAGAAAAGCTAAGAATTTTTTGACAAAAATTCTAGCTTTTCTATCCCCCCCTTCCTAAGCAGGAAGGGGGGGTCATAAAGCGGAAATCATTTGGAAACAGAGTATACCTAAAATATCCTCGGTTTCCCTGGAGCGTCAAAAAGGGAGCGTCATTACCCGCCGCCGCTTGGCGGTCGGGTAATCCCCCAGGAGTGTTGTTCCGTAAACGCCTGGGGGATTACCCGACAGATTTATGCCGCTTCGCGGCAAAAATCTGCGGGTAATGACGCTTTTTAATTAACCCTATTGCTTCAGCTGGTCTTCTTTGATGTAGCCGCTATCGACCAACAGCTTTTTGTAATTATCCACATCCACCGGCACCGGTTTGAGCAGATAAGACGGCACGACTTTGACCTTGTTGTTATAGGTCTTGGTGTCGTTGATTTCGGGCTTTTTGCCGCTGAGAATGGCATCGACCATACCAGCCGCTACCTTCGCCAAAACGCGGGTGTCCTTAAAGATTGACGAATATTGTTCGCCGCGAATGATCGATTTCACCGAGGGAACTTCGCAATCTTGGCCGCTCACGACCGGGAAAGGTTGACCGCCACTGCCATAACCGACGCCCTTAAGCGACGACAAAATGCCAATCGACAGACCGTCATAGGGCGACAACACCGCATCGACACGGGCTTTGCCATAGAACGCCGACAAGAGATTGTCCATCCGCGCCTGTGCCACCGCACCGTCCCAACGCAAAGTGGCGACTTTGTCCATGCCCATTTGACCGGATTTCACCACCAATTTGCCGGATTTGATCAAAGGATCAAGCACCGACATGGCCCCATTGTAAAAGAAAAACGCATTATTATCATCCGCCGAACCGCCGAACAATTCGATATTAAACGGGCCATTGCCGCGTTTTTTCAAACCATCGAGCAGCGAATTGGCTTGCAACACCCCGACTTGGAAATTGTCAAACGTGGCATAATAATCAACGTTTTTGCTGCCATTGATCAGGCGGTCATAGGCGACGACTTTGACGCCCTTATCGGCGGCTTTTTGCAGCACATCCGACAAAGTCATGCCATCGATCGAGGCGATGACCAACACTTTCGCCCCCTTGGTGATCATGTTTTCGATCTGCGCCAATTGGTTGGGGATGTCGTCTTCGGCATATTGCAGATCAACGCTGTAGCCCATTTTCTCCAATTCGGATTTCATGGAATTGCCATCGCTGATCCAGCGCAAGGACGATTTGGTCGGCATGGCGACGCCGATCAAACCCTTATTGGCCTTGGCGGGATGGGCGGTCAACAGCACGAAGCCCGCCACCAACGCCGCCGCCGCCCATGCGGTATGTCGCAATAAATGAGTGAGAATTTTCACGAATTCCTCCGTTAAAGGGAAATAACAAAGGCCGCCGATTGAGCCAACCCTGGCAATCTAGGATCACCACCCTGGCCAATCACGCCTTTATCTGATGATCTATCCTTAACATATCCCTAATCAAAGCGAGAGGAAAAAATTGCACCATTACACACAAAATCTGCACATACAAAATTGGCACGTACAAAAATGACGACATATGACGCGGCGAACCCCGTTATTCCCCGCTTGCTATCGCCGCGTCTCGCCCCCAAGCGGCTTAAAACATAAAGCCAACCCCCAGCACGATCTCATTCACGGTTGGCCTCGCCAAGCCCAAATCATTGGGCACTTTGACTTGGCTGCCATCGCTGCGTCTCAGAGTCAATTCGGCATCCGAACTAAATGATCCCAAATTCAGATAGCGATAGCCCAGCCGCACCGCGATGCGATCATTAATGGCAAAATCCACCCCCAACCCTGCGGTCCAAGCAAGGGCAAAATTATAGACATTGTCCCAGGTGCCGCCAGTATAGCCCGGCCCGTCAAAGGTGAAATGACTGGGGGTCGCGGTCGAATTAATCGCCATACCGATCCCCAACCCAACATAAGGCCGGGCATTGCCATAAGGAAAAGCATAAGCAATTTCAGGAATGAAGGCAAGCGACGAATAATTATAGCTGTTATAATATTTGGGTCGCCACTCGGCCAAAATACCGGCACTGATATTGTCATTAAATTGATAGCCAATTGCGCCCGCAAGGCCAAAGCCATCCTGTCCCATCAAGGTCAGGCCTAGGCCTGAGTTGGAGCCAGAGCTGCTGTTCATGGCGATGCCAAATTCGGCCCGCACAAATATCCCGCGCTCACCACCGCCGCCGCCACCGCCGATGCTGTCGCCGAGCGAGGTGCTGCGCGGCGGGGCGGCGTTTTCATTCGAGCCGGTCGGGTTGTCGAGGGTGGCTTGGGTACCGGCATAGCTTGGGCTGGGGCTTATCCCCATCCCCAACCATAAACCGAGACATATGGCGAAAAAAAGACCGCGACGGGAGGAGGGGCATGTTCGCATGGGGCAACCTTTGCACTGAAAAGACGGAAAATGGGATTGAAAACCAGTCTCGCACCAGCCCCCGATCTTACAAAATCCGCCCTGTGATTGCAATATGGTGCGAATTTGCGCGGGTCAGCCCATCCACAGCACCCGCCCAACCAGCGAGACGCCGCCTAAGACCAACACCGCCCAAATAATTTGCACCAAGCGGGCCGGGGCGATGTGACCGCTCAGCCGCAGGCCTAAAAACAGCCCCACCACCCCATAAGGCAACAAGGTCACCATCAAAAATTGCACCTGACTCGCCCCATACAGGCCAAACCCGCCAAATAACAGCAAACGCGTCAGGCCGCTCACCAAAATGACGATGCTGATATTGGTGCGCAGTTTGGATTTATCTTCAATCCGCCGCGTCAGGTAAATGGTGTAAATCGGGCCGCCCGTGCCAAACAACGCCGAAAAAACGCCGCCCACCAGACTAAACGGAATCGACCACCCGCGCGACAATGGACGCAAGACCGGACGCGCCAGCAAATTCCAACCGGCATAGGCCAAAATCGCCAAGCCCAATGACAAAAGCAGCCACCGCTCCGGCGCGTGCACCAACAAGGTAACCCCCACCGCCATACCCACCCACATGGAGGGAATAATGGGCAAAACCTCATGCCGCAAAAATTCGCCGCGGTTGCGCCCCCACACCAACAGGCCACAAACCACGTCGAGCAAGGACATGATCGGCACCACCACCCGCAAGGGAAAGAGTTGCACCAAAAATGGCATGGCGGTGATCGATGAACCAAAACCGGTAATGCCAAAGATGGCATAGGCGATGGTCATGATGACGGAAGTTATAACCACCGCCAAAATGTCTAAATTTTCCATTATGTGCCTTTGGGTCGGTGGGCGAGGTTAATCCTAGTTTGTTTGCGTCGTTGGTCGAATGGTTTTTAGCCGCTCGCTTTTGCCGCCCTATCCATATAACCGGGCAGGGCGTTAAAATAAGGCCTGGCCAGGTCGGCGAGGCTGATAGAACCCAATCCGGGCAGCGATAATTTGCTGTCATTGATTGAGATACCGAGATATTCGGGTTTTACCCCCAATGAATCGCACAAAGCCAAGAAATCGCGGGGCTTGGCGGCTCTGGGGTTAATGGCAATGAGATAGCCCCCCACCCCCTCGCCAAAGCCATAAATATGCGGCAATAAATAGCTGGGCAGGCTGATTCTCGCCCCAATATTCGTGTGGGGTTGCCCCAGCAACATTTTCGCCAAAGCCATGAACAAGCCCCCCGCCCCGACCGCGTGACAGGCGGAAATTATTTGTCGCTGAGCCGCTTGGCGGACAATTTGCGCAAACGCAATTTCCAGCCCGTAATCTATTTCCGGCGGCGCGGCGGCGGCGGCGGCGGAATCGGACGGGAAATCGGGCGGGAAAAAAATGCGCCGCCAAGCCGAAGCCCCCAGATAACCGCGCTTTTGCTCATGGTGGCGCGGCGAATGATAACGCGGAAAAGACAGGGCAAAAATTTGCCAGGACACGCCGGTTATGTGTTTGGGCAGGGCCAGGCGGTAATCGCTCAAGACGCCCACCCCGCCCACCACCGGTGTCGGCATGATCCCGACCCCATCGGTTTCGTTATAAAGCGAGACATTGCCCGACACGATGGGGAGATCCAGGGCTTGGCAGGCGGCACTCATGCCCGCAATCGCGTCGATAAATTGGCGCATGATTTCCGGGCGTTCGGGATTGCCGAAATTGAGATTATTGGTGAGGGCAATCGGGGTAGCTCCGGTAGCGGTTAATTTGCGCCAGGCCTCTAACACCACCCATTCGCCCCCGCGTTTGGCATTGGCGGCACAATAATGGGGATTGCCGACCACATTCATGGCGACACCCTTTTTGCTGCCGTCAATCCGCACCACCGCCGCATCGCCGCGACGGTCTGTGGCGTTGCTCATCACGACCTGGCCGCCGACCAGCGAATCAAATTGTTGGGTGATCCAATCTTTGCCGCAAAAATCCGGTTTCCCTAGCATTTCCGCCAACATCGGGAGTAATTTTTCCGGCGGCGGCGGCGGGAGACTGGCATCGTTGAAAACCGTCTGGGTTTGCGGCGGTGCCGCCGGGCGGTCATATTGTGGCGACTCATCCACCAGCGGGGCGAGCGGCATAAAAGCCTCGGTCTTGCCCTGATAATCGATGCGGATCATGCCATCATCGGTCAGCACCCCAATCACCGCCGCATCCAAATCCCATTTGGCAAAGATTTTTTGCGCGGCTGCGGTTGCGCCTGGTCGCAAAATCATCAACATGCGTTCTTGCGATTCCGACAGCATGATCTCGTACGCCGATAAATTTGCATCGCGCAACGGCACCTGGTCAAGCCGCAAATGAATGCCCAGCCCGCCTTTGCTTGCCATTTCGACGCTGGACGAGGTTAAGCCCGCCGCCCCCATATCCTGGATGGCAATGACGGCATCGGTCGCCATCAGCTCCAAACAGGCCTCTAACAATCGTTTTTCGGTATAGGGATCGCCCACTTGCACGGTCGGGCGTTTGGCTTCGACTTGGCTGTTAAATTCAGCCGAGGCCATGGTCGCGCCATGAATGCCATCGCGGCCAGTTTTCGCCCCGACATAGACGACATCATTGCCCACTCCGGCGGCTTTGGCGTAAAAAATCCGATCCGCGCGGGCGATGCCGACCGTCATGGCATTGACCAAGATATTGTGGGTGTAAGACCGGTCAAATTGGGTTTCGCCCGCCACGGTGGGCACCCCCATGCTGTTGCCGTAACCGCCAATGCCCGCCACGACACCCGCCAGTAATTCCCGCGTTCGTGGCTGCGACCAATCGCCAAAACGTATCGCGTTCAAATTGGCAATCGGACGCGCCCCCATGGTGAAAATATCGCGCATGATGCCGCCAACCCCGGTGGCCGCGCCCTGATAAGGTTCGATAAAAGACGGATGGTTGTGGCTTTCGATTTTGAACACCAGGGCATCGCCGTCGCCAATATCGACCACGCCGGCATTTTCGCCGGGGCCGCAAATCACGTTTTTGCCAGTGGTGGGGAATTGTTTCAGGTGGCGACGCGAGGATTTATAGGCGCAATGCTCGCTCCACATCACCGCGAATATGCCGAGTTCGGTGAGGGTGGGCTGGCGACCCAGGCGGTCAGTCATCACGCCATATTCGGCCTCGTTAAGACCGAAAGACCGCGCCAGGTGTTTCGCCTGGTCGGGGGGGAGGGTGGTGAGGGTTTGAGGTTCCATTGGTAATTTCTAGAATTATTTTGGATTTAAAGGCGTGTTAATTTTGCATAACTGGTATGCAGGTCTGTCTATTGTGGATTTAAAGTATATATTATATACTCTATTTCCAAATGATTTCAGCTTTATGACCCCCCCTTCCTAAGGAAAGTCTGAACAAGTCGTACTGACCCCCCCTTCCTGCGTAGGAAGGGGGGGAAAGCTCCGCTTAGGGCGAAGCCCTTAGCGGAGCTAGGGGGGGTTGGTGATGGTAAAAATCTGATTAGAATCAATACATTGCACCAACCCCCCCAAGAAAAGCTAAGAATTTTTTTAGCAAAAAATTCTAGCTTTTCTATCCCCCCCTTCCTAAGCAGGAAGGGGGGGTCAGAGATTTTTTCGCCTTATTCAGAGGTTCCCTAAGGAAAGTCTGAACAAGTCCCAAACTTGCCACAAGAGACGCGCATTTGCGAGCGGCAATTTTACCGGAGCGGTTGCGCCGTAGGCGCAGAGCGACGGTGTAAAATTCGCCGCGAAGCAATCCAGAAAAATCTAGCAATTTCAAGATGTTACTGGATTGCTTCGCGGGCGTAAACGCCCGCTCGCAAATGCCATTTCTTTTGTTTTTGAGACCTATTCAGACCTACCTAAAGAAAATCCCCGTCACGACCCCCCCTTCCTGCTTAGGGAAGGTCTGAACAAGTCTAGTTTTACCCCCCCTTCTTTAGAA
>JASGCR010000128.1 GCA_030054015.1 Candidatus Symbiobacter sp.
TTTAGCAAAAAATTCTAGCTTTTCTATCCCCCCCTTCTAAAGAAGGGGGGGTAAATAAATTTTCGACTTAATCAGACCTTCCTTGGAGCAGGTCAGCACAAGTCCTAAAAACAGGAGCGTCATTATCCCCCGTCCAATGTCTGTCGACATTGGCGGGGGACAGGCTCCGCAGATTTTTGCATCTCCTCGAACGAAAATTTTAACAAATTTAGCTATGATAAACATGTCGCTTGGAAAAAATTACATTTATTCATATCGGAAAAAAATGATTGCTTGGTATCGAGAATTTTCGCCCGCCGCACGCAAAAATTATTGGGGGTGTTATGCGGGATGGTCATTGGACAATTTAGATTTTCACATCTTTCTCTTGGCGATACCGGCCTTGATCGCCGCGCTCGGCATCAGCAAGACCGAAGCCGGGATGCTCGGCAGCGTGACGCTCATCGCCTCGGCGCTGGGGGGATGGGTGATAGGTGCCATCTCGGATCGCTATGGGCGGGTAAGAACCCTAAAACTGACGATTATCTGGTTTGCGTTTTTCACTTTTCTGTGCGGCCTGGCGCAAAATTTCCCGCAATTGGCGGTGTTGCGGGCGATGCAGGGTTTTGGCTTTGGCGGTGAGTGGGGAGCGGGGGCGGTGCTGGTGGCCGAATCGATCAAAAGCCAGCATCGCGGCAAAGTCATGGGATCGCTGCAAAGCGGGGCGGCGGTCGGCTGGGCGGTCGCGCTGATCCTCGCCACCGGCCTGTTTCTTTTGGTGCCGCCGGATTATGCCTGGCGCGTCTTATTTATGGTGGGGTTGCTGCCAGCATTGTTGGTCATTTTCATGCGCCGCCACCTGAGCGAGCCGCCCCGCAACCCACCGCATTGCCCCACAACCACCAAACCCGGCCAGTTTACCGCCATTTTTCACCCAGGCATCAGGCGGAAAACCCTGCTGGGTTTGTTGGTGGCGGCGGGGGGGCATGGTGCCGCCCATGCGGTCTTGACCTGGTGGCCGACATTTTTGCACAGCGAGCGTCATTTATCGGTGCTGGCCGCCGCCGGTTATATGGGGGTGATGATTGCCGGCTCCTTAAGCGGCTCGATGATCAGTGCCGCGCTGCAAGACCGGCTGGGGCGTCGCCACACCATCATGCTGTTTGCCGGGTTCGGGATGGTGTTGGTACCCAGCGTGATGTTTTTGCCGATTCCGCCAAGTGTGATGCTGTTTTTGGGCTTTCCGCTCGGCGTGGCCATAGCGGGCATTGTCGGATGTTTGGGGGCGTTGCTGAACGAATTATACCCCACCGCCTTGCGCGGTACCGGGGTCGGTTTCTGTTATAATTGCAGCCGGATTCTGGCCGCCATCTTGCCCAGTTTGGTCGGATTTATGAGCGAATCCATGCCGCTTGGTCACGCCATCGGCATTGATGCCGCCCTCGCCTATCTGCTGGCCCTGGTCGCGGTCTGGTTTTTGCCCGAAACCAAGGGGAAATCGCTGGCGGAGGGGGAAGGGGTAAGAGGATAGAGGGAAGAGGGAGGAGCGGCAAAAAAAAAGAGCGTCATTACCCGCCGCGCAGCCAAAGAGCGGGTAATGTTGCTCTTCCGTTTAATATAGATGGGTGGTAGGCCTTGAAAACTTGTTTGATTTTTTCAACCCACATGCCTATAATCAATGTCATGACGGGTGACGAACGGAAAGGCGTCCGTTCAACCCTAGGGTTTACGCCACAAATTACGCCCCAGGGGGATGGTGGGTCTGCCGTCCACCCATCCGTCATTTAATTCTGGTAAAACGACGTTTGTCGGCAAATGTTTGCGGGTTTAATTTGAAAGCTGAACGCACGACGTTTAGCGTATTTTTTTTGCGACCGATTTTAAACCCGACTTCTACGACCAGTTTTATTGTTCGATCATCGACCAACGAAGGTAAAATATATACCAATTTATTTTCATCTGTGTCGCAATAAGCAGTACGATCATTTGCAAATATTCTTGGCAAGGATTTCCATTCTTCGATACTTAGTGCGTTTCCTTGCGTTTTGTGGCGTTCCGCTTTTTTACCCACCAACAGACGATCTTCAACCACGATGTCAGTGCTAATAGGAATTTCGACGTATTTACTGATCCAAAATGCTAATTCTGTCTGTGCCATCTTGCCAATTAATTCATATTCGCCTGAGCTGCGTGCGTTCCCGATTGATTTTTCGACAAAAGCTTCAAATTGGTTTTGCGTCATTGGTTTTTCTTTGAAAGCGGGAACAATCAAAGAGTTTATAACAAAAACAATGCGATGATGCACGATAGAAATTTATCACAATTCGTTTGCGAATTATGACGCTTTTTGATTGAGTTCCGTGGAATGATGCAACTATCTTAAATATTGAAGTGTAGTAAGAGTTTGGTCTTGCTTATTCGTTGGGATTGAGCGAATATGTAACGAATATATCTGGATTGCCGCCCATGTATCTGCATAAATTAACCCTTCAAAATATAAGCTGTTTCGAGAATGCTCATTTTCATTTTGACCCGCATTTTAATCTGATGGTGGGGGTAAATGGCAGTGGAAAATCGTCGTTAATTGACGCGATTTTATATGCGGTTGCCCCATTGCAAGCGAGTTTTTTAAATTTAGCTCATCCTGGCGTTATTCATTTTTTTACAAAAATTTCCGCCCGCATTGCCGCAAAAAAAATAAATAATATTTTACAAATGGAGGTGGAAGTACCGAGTAAAGTTGATTTCAATTTTCGATATGGTTCGATTGAACTGATTTCATCAATCATCAATAACGTTGATTTAACTCAATTTATGGTTTATGGTAACCCCGCCATTGATTATAACAACACAACAATTTGGAATAATTTTGTTAATGCCATTAATCAAGCAAAATTTGAAATTCAAAATTCCGATATCATCCCCATTTGCCTATGTTACAAAACCAATCGATTCCAGGACTTAAACAACCTCCAAGTTAATCCCACGATTATTATGACCAATACGACACCATCCCGATTTAATGCGATAGATAATTGGCATAATGCTGGTCATAATATATTGTCGCAAAATCTGTCTTTAATTGCCCATTATTATGTTAGTGCCATATTTAAAAATCGTACATCGCCGCAATTAAAATTACTTGAAAAAATATTGCCGGATTTCCTTGATGGTGCCAAACGTCTCAGCTATGACAATGACATTTCTGATGTTTTGATCGAATTTGACGATGGTCGATTATTACCGGTGCGTTCGCTCAGCGACGGTCAACGCGAAATGCTGTGTTTGATAACCGACATGGTGCGACGGATGCTTCACCTCAATGCGAATTTGGGGGATAAGGTACTGGCAGAGACGCCAGGCATTATTTTGATTGATGAGTTGGACCAACATTTTCACCCGCAATGGCAACGCAAAATCGTGCCGCTGTTAAAAAAACATTTTCCCAAAATTCAATTTATCGTGACATCGCATTCGCCGCAAATTATTGGCGAAACCCCGCCTGAGCAAATTATTTCGCTCGATCATCGGCAATATGATGGAACCTATCTCAATTTCCAAGAATTGGGCAAGCATTCATACGGCCTTGATACTAATGAAATTCTGGCTTATCTGATGAACACCCCAGCGCGCTCCCCGGATATTCAGGAAAAAATTGATGAGATTGATGATCTGCTTAGCCGCGCGGAAACCATTACCGATCTTGAACGCGCCGAAAAATTGAATCTGGAATTACGCGCTATTATTGGCGAGGAGTCAGAAACCATCAGCAATGATGCCTTTATCGCCCGCCGCCGCGGCCAAATACAACGCAACATGTCCAAAATCGAAGCGAAATAAATAAGGCATTAACCATGCGCTTTATCAAAAAACAACAATACCAGCACTCAATTTTTGCCGATTGGCAAAATAATCCAGTTAAACATAATTACCCAGTGCGAGAATTGCTGTGCCAAGAACAATTAAATCTTTGCGCCTATACCATGCAAAAAATCGCACCAGATAATAATTCGTCACATATTGAACATGTCGACTCCCAATATAACGCGCCGCATCGTAAATTTGACTATGATAATGTCGTGGCATGTGCCAATGATACGGCATTTGGAGCCAAATTCAAAGCTAAAGCCAATCTTTTCGATTATGTACATCCATTACTCCCCGCATGTGAAACGCGGATTCGCTATTTGCCCGATGGGCGATGCGAAGCAGCAAATCCGCTTGATAATCAGGCAAATCAGACCATTACGATCCTTGGATTGAATCACAAGGAGTTGGTAAAAAAACGACGCGATTGGATTAACGGACATGGGTTATACAAGGCAAAACTTGAAAAAAAATTCAACAAACATGCCGAAATACCTGACTATCCAGGTCGAAGTGAATTACAAGATATTATCGATGGCTCACATGAGGCAAAATTTGCCGATGGGAAGATAATGCCATTTCCCATCGCCTTTCGGCAAATTGCCGAAAATCGTCTTAAAGAAATGCCAGAAAATGAAACCTAATGTTGTGAAATTGGAACTCGATCTCAAATTAACCGTCGGGGAATGCCCGCTCTGGTCGGTGGCGGAGCAATCCTTATACTTCGTTGATATTGCCCAGAAAAAAATCTATCGTTACCACCCCGCCGATAGCAAACTCGATCAATGGGACGCGCCGGAGGAGCCAGGGTGCCTGGCATTAATGGCACATCAATGTCTGATGGTTGCCCTCCGCTCTGGTTTTGCCAAGTTCGATACCAAAACCGCGCGTTGGGGAGAAACCCAAAAAATCGATCATGACGTGACCAAATTCCGCTTTAATGACGGCAAATGCGATGCGCGCGGGCGGTTTTGGGCATCCACCATGTTTGAGCCGCGTACCGACAATCTGGCGGCGTTATATTGCCTGGAACGGGGGAAAATTCACCGCATCCTGGGCCCGGAAAATGGCCAGGGGGTCAAAGTCGGCAATGGCATCGCTTTTGACCCCATGAACGGCTTTCTCTACCGCGCCGACACGCCGAACCACGTGATTTATCGCCATAGCTACGACCTGGAAACCAAAAAATTAGGCGATGCGATCCTTTTTTACCGCGCCCAGGATAACCGCACTGACGAAAATTACCAAGGCCGCCCCGATGGTGCCGCCATCGACACCGACGGCAATTATTGGAGCGCACAATTTGAAGGCGGCCAGGTGCTGCGATTCGACCCGTCAGGTCAAATTACCCAGGTCCTTAAAATCCCGGCACGGCGCACCACGATGGTGGCTTTTGGCGGCCCGGACTTGCGCCGCCTCTATATCACCACCGCCCGCGAAAATGCCAGCGATGCCGAATTGCAAAAATATCCATTATCCGGCGGGGTTTTTTCAATTAATCTCCCGTGCCAAGGGGCGTACCAGGGGCGACCAGAACCGCTTTATCTCGAATAAAACATTGTGCAACGAGGGCAAGAATTGGGGGCGCAAGCAATGAACTACACTTTGTATCACGATTTGGCGGGCAAAACCGTGTTTATCTCCGGCGGCAGTTCCGGCATCGGGGCCGAATTGGTGCGGGCTTTTGCCGCGCAAAATTGCCGCGTCGCTTTTTGCGGCACCAAACCCAATGGCGGCGACGAATTATTTAGCGATATCACCCAGGCCGGCTTGCCCCGCCCGCATTATTACCCGTGTGATGTGCGTGACATAGCCGCCCTTACCGCGATGCTCGATGAAATCGGCACCACCCTGGGCAATATTGGCGTGTTGATCAATAATGCCGGCCGCGACGACCGCCACAGTTTGGATGAACTCACCCCCGAATATTGGGATAATTGCCTCAACACCAATCTCCGCCACCAAGTCTTTGCCACCCAAATCGTGGCACGACAAATGAAATTGCTCGGCGGCGGCGCAATCATCAATATGGGGTCAATTTCCTGGATGCGCGGTCGCCCCCATTTGATCGGATATACCACCAGCAAAGCCGCCATTTCCGGCATGACCCGCACCTTAGCCCGCGAATTGGGCGAATTTAACATCCGCGTCAATGCCATCGTGCCAGGCGCCATCGTCACCCCCCGCCAGAGTGAATTATGGCGCAACCCAGCCGAAGACCAAAAATTCATCGAATTCCAATGCTTGAAATTCCGCCTCGAAGCCACCCATGTCGCCGCCCCAACTTTGTTTCTGGCCAGCACCGCCAGCCTCGGCATCACCGGCCATAATTTGATCGTCGATGCCGGCCTCGCCCAAGTCAGCATCGCCGGCTAGCGGCAACGTGCCGCCGCGACCGCGCGGCGGCAGCGATCAGTTTTTTCCGTCGTTCTTGATGCAATATTGCTTTTAATGTTTTTTGGGGAAGGTCTGATTAAGTCCCAAACTTGCCAAAAGAACGGCGCATTTGATGATGTGGATGGCTCTCCAACAGCATCAATG
>JASGCR010000129.1 GCA_030054015.1 Candidatus Symbiobacter sp.
TGACGCTCTTCCTTCTTGCCGCTCTTTTGTCCGCGCGGCGGGTAATGACGCTCTTTGGCTACGCGGCAAAAATCTGCGGCTAATGACGCTCTTTTACTCCGCCTCGGTATTTTCGCGCAATGTTGCCACGCACACGGCGGAAAAACGAATCGCTCACCCCGTGGGTGCTTGACAATGTGATTAATCAAACCTATATGCTTAGCACTCACCGAGGGAGAGTGCTAACAACCAAGTTGGCACGCGCCCTCAATCACACTCACTCATGATGGAAATGGGAGAAAGACATGAAATTCCGGCCCTTACACGACCGGGTACTGGTGGAGCGCATTGAGCAGGAAGGCAAAACTGCGGGCGGCATCATCATCCCCGATACGGCCAAAGAAAAACCGATGCAAGGCAAAGTCATCAATGCAGGCCCAGGTGGCCGCGATGAAGCGGGGAAACTCATCCCGCTCGATGTCAAAGCCGGCGACACGATTCTGTTCGGCAAATGGTCGGGTACCGAGGTCAAACTTGACGGCAAAGAATTGCTGATCATGAAAGAATCCGACATTCTGGGCGTGCTGAGCTAATCCGCCGCCCCCGATTTAACCTAAGCCTAATTACTCCAGGAGAGAACACATGGCTGCTAAAGATGTAAAATTCGGCGTTGAGGCCCGCACCAAGATGTTGCGCGGCGTTGACATACTCGCCGATGCCGTAAAAGTAACGTTGGGGCCAAAGGGCCGCAATGTGGTGATCGAGAAATCTTTTGGCGCGCCGCGCATCACCAAAGACGGTGTCACGGTTGCCAAAGAAATCGAATTGGCCGACAAATTTGAAAATATGGGCGCGCAAATGGTGCGCGAAGTCGCCTCCAAAACCAACGACCAGGCCGGTGACGGCACCACCACCGCCACGGTGTTGGCCCAAGCCATCGTCCGCGAAGGCGTGAAGGCGGTGGCCGGCGGTTTGAACCCGATGGATTTGAAGCGCGGCATTGACCTTGCGGTCGAATGCGTCGTTAATGATGTCAAATCGCGGTCAAAGAAAATTTCCACCAACGCCGAAATCGCCCAGGTCGGCACGATTTCCGCCAATGGCGAAAAAGAAATTGGCGATTACATTGCCAAAGCCATGGAAAAAGTCGGCAAAGAAGGCGTGATCACCGTCGAAGAAAACAAATCGCTCGAAACCGAGTTGGATGTGGTTGAGGGGATGCAGTTTGATCGCGGTTACATCTCGCCCTATTTCGTCACCAATGCGGAGAAAATGATCGCCGAATTGGACAATCCCTATATCTTGCTGTTTGAAAAGAAACTGTCGGGATTACAGGCGATTCTGCCGGTATTAGAGGCGGTGGTGCAATCGGGTCGCCCGCTTTTGATCATCAGCGAAGATGTCGAAGGCGAAGCCCTGGCGACCCTGGTGGTCAATAAACTGCGCGGCGGCTTGAAAGTCGCGGCGGTAAAAGCCCCCGGCTTTGGCGATCGGCGCAAGGCGATGCTCGAAGACATTGCCATTCTGACCGGCGGCCAACTCATTTCCGAAGACCTCGGCATTAAGTTGGAAACCGTGACGTTGGACATGCTGGGTTCGGCCAAAAAAGTCACGATTACCAAAGAAGACACCACCATCATTGATGGGGTTGGCAAGAAAAAGGAAATCGAAGGTCGCGTCAACCAAATCCGCGCCCAAATCGACGAAACCAGCTCTGATTACGACCGCGAAAAACTGCAAGAACGCCTGGCCAAATTGGCCGGCGGTGTCGCGGTGCTGCGCGTCGGTGGGGCCACCGAAGTCGAGGTCAAAGAACGCAAAGACCGCGTTGATGATGCCATGCACGCCACCCGCGCGGCGGTCGAGGAGGGCATTGTCGCTGGCGGTGGGGTCGCGCTTTATTACGCGATCAAATCGCTGTCCAAAGTCAAAACCGCCAATGCCGACCAAAAACGCGGTGTCGAAATCGTCGCCCGCGCCTTGGAAGCCCCGGCACGGCAAATTTTGGAAAATGCCGGGTTGGATTGGGCGACTCATGCTGGGAAATTGGTCGATTCCAAAGACAGCAATCACGGCTATGATGCCCAAACTGGCGAGTTCCAGGATTTGGTCAAAGCCGGCATCGTCGATCCGGTCAAAGTGGTCCGCACCGCCTTGCAAGATGCGGCCTCCATCGCTGGCCTTTTGATTACGACCGAGGCCATGATTGCCGAACGTCCCAAACGCGACGCGGCCCCCATGGGCGGCCCCGGCGGCGGTATGGGCGGCATGGGTGGCATGGGCGATATGGATTTTTAGCAGGCACGGCCTGCATCGGTTCGTTTTCTCATCGCTTTTGGGGGATCGGATCGCGTCCATGCAACGGAAATGTGGGGCAGCAATGCCCCACATTTTTGGGTTTAAGGCGATTCTGTCATTGGGTTTAATAATTTGTTGACCTGTTTTATTTCCGAGATTATCCTAATCCTTGGATGTTGATTTTCGTTTTGTCAAAAAATTATTTAAATGAAGACATAGTTTTAGCAATGAATCGGCGTTAAGTATTTCACAAGCTAAAAAGGTGAATGATGAGCAACGAACGAATTACGGAACAAATCGTACGGGATCATTTCAGGAATGACCCTTTGTTCCGAATGATCAAGCTTGAGGAACAAAAATCGAGTTTACAACGCATCAATCTTCTCCTTCGCAATGCTTCGAAAAACGGAGAAGGACAGGGTCGGCCAGAATTCATTATTACCTTTCCATCTGGGAATGTAAATTATTTAATTTTAATTGAATGCAAGGCCAAAAGGAATCAACATGAAAGTCCCAAGCGAGATAAACCTAAAGATTATGCTGTAGATGGTGTACTGCATTATGCAAAATTTCTGTCTTTAGAATTCAATGTCATCGCAATTGCCGTAAGTGGAGATGATTCTGATAATTTGGATGTGTCCCAGTTTATCTTTGGTAATAATAACCAATATACCGAGTTGTCAAACAAAAAATTACTATCAATTTATGATTATTCAAAAACATTTAACCAGGAAAAATATGCTGACAATTTATTAAATATGGATATTATCCAAAAAGCCATATACCTTAATAAACAATTTCAAGATTTATCCATTACCGAATTACATCGTTGCACGATGGTCAGTGCGATATTAATCGCATTGATGGATACATCTTTTAGAAATGGATATATTAATCAGTCATCAATTCTGCACTTAGCTGAATTCCTTCAACATTCAGTTGGAAAAGAATTGGATAAGGCAAATGTAAGAAATAAAGAAGCAATTATTAACGAATACAAAACAATATTGAATCAACCTTTGTTTAGTCAGATGGATTTTAACAAACGTCCATCTTTGGGGATTGCAAAAGAAATAATAGGTTATTTGGCCGACAATGTTTATCCGTTGACGCAAATGGATGATGTTGGATTTGATGTGCTGGGTAGGTTTTATAGTGAATTTGTAAGATATGCAGGTGATCAAGCGTCGCAAGGTCTGGTATTGACACCCTTTCATATCACGGCTTTGTTTTGCGATATTGCTCGTATCAACGCTGAAAGCATTGTATATGATCCATGTTGTGGTACGGGAAGCTTTTTAATCTCGGCTATGAAAGCTATGATGAATATTGCGGCATCAGATAATTCCAAAAAAATAAAAATCAAAAACGAGCAATTGATTGGCGTTGAAAAACGTCCAGAAATGTTTGCTTATGCGTGTTCTAACATGATGTTGCGCGGAGATGGGAAATCCAACATATATTATGGAGATTGCTTTTCATTGGCGCAAAAGATAAAGGAAAACCACCAACCCACGGTCTCGTTTTTGAACCCGCCATATGATGTAGGCAATGCAGACCAAATGAGATTTGTTGAACATGCCATAGATATTGTCTCTCCTCAGAATGGCCTGGTCGTGGCGATTGTGCAAATGAGTTGTGCCATAAAAAAGGAAAAGGAATTACTTGCAATTAAGAAATCAATCTTAAGCAAGCATCATCTTCGGGCTGTTTTCTCTATGCCTAATGAACTTTTTTATCCGGTTGGGGTTGTAACAGCCGTACTCGTATTTCAATCAAATCTTCCTAATAAAAATAACAAAACTTGGTTTGGGTATTTTAAGGAAGATGGGTTTGAAAAAAGAAAGCATAAAGGAAGAATCGATATAAAAGATCAGTGGAAATATACCAAAGATAAATGGATAAATATTTATCATAATATGGAAGAGGTTTCCGGGCTTTCCATAAAGCGCGAAGTCGGATTCTCGGATGAATGGTGCGCCGAGGCTTATATGGAAACGGATTATTCAAAAATCACGAAGTCAGACTTTGAGAGATTCTTGCGTGAATATGTTGCGTTTAAGTTTTTGAATCAGGATTGGCTATGAAATATTTGCGTGAGCTTTTTCATATTAAATATGGAGTAAATCTCGAATTGGTTCATTGCGATATTGTAACCAACGGCATCCCTTTTGTATCAAGAACTGAAAAGAATAATGGAATTTCTGCGTTCGTTGAAAGAATTGATAATCAAGAAACCAATCCAGCTCACACCATCTCGGTGGCTGTAAGTGGTTCGGTGTGTTCAAGTTTTTATCATCCATACGAGTACTATAGTGGGCGGGATGTTTATGTGCTTACGCCAATCAATAAAATGACCGAAATTGAAATGCTTTATTATTGCATGGCAATATATCAAAACAAGTTTAGATATAATTATGGGCGGGCATTAAATAAAACATTGCCAATATTATTAGTGCCTGACCAAATTCCAGATGAATTTCGTGATTTGGCGTTACCAAATGCGCCTATTATAGCCGATTACATAAAAAATAGCTAATATACTACTTTGTCTTGGGATTGAGTATAATTTTGTCATGTCCAACACCCTTCTCCGCGGCGAAATAGTTTATTTTATCGATGACCCGGCGCAAAAGGGCGAGGCGGCGCATATCCACCATGCGGATGGCATTATCTGGATCAAAGACGGAAAAATCCATCAATGCGGGGATGCGGCGACAATCCTACCGACCCTGCCAAGCAACCATCCGATGACCCATTACCCCCATCATCTGATACTGCCGGGCTTTATCGATGCCCATGTGCATTATCCGCAATGTGACATTATTGCCAGTCATGGCGAGCAACTTCTGACTTGGCTCAATAAATACACCTTTCCGACCGAGGCGAAATTCACCGATTACAGCCATGCCGAGCAGGTGGCGGCGTTTTTCTTTACCCAGGCCCTGCGCAACGGCACCACCAGCCTGGCGAGTTTTTGCACCTCCGCCCCGGCATCGGTCACGGCGTTTTTCGACCTGGCGCAAAGCCACAATATGCGGGTGATTGGCGGCAAAGTGATGATGGATCGTCATGCCCCCGATTATCTCCGCGATGAGACCGAACAAAGCTATGACGATTCCGCCGCTTTGATCGAAAAATATCATGAAAAATGGCGGCTGCATTACGGCGTGACGCCGCGTTTTGCCCCCACCTCGACCCCGCGGCAAATGCAATTGGCGGGGAAATTGTTCCAGGCATATCCGGGTGTGTATCTGCAATCGCATGTCGCCGAAAACCTGGACGAAGTCACCTGGGTGCGCGAGCTTTATCCCACCGCCAGGTCTTACCTTGATGTGTATGAAGAATATGGTCAATTGGGGCGACGCAGCATCATGGCGCACGGCATTTGGCTCGATGAAACCGACCGCGCGCGGCTGGCCGCCACCGGCACGGCACTGGCCTTTTGCCCGACATCGAACATGTTCATTGGTTCGGGCTTGTTTGACCTTAAAGCCGCGCAACAACATGGCATCCAGGTCGCTATGGCGACGGATGTGGGGGGCGGCACCAGTTTCTCGTTGTTACAAACTTTGGCGGCGGGGTACAATGTGTTGCAACTGAACAACCATCAAAGTTTCACGGCTTTCCAAGGGTTTTACCAGGCAACCCTTGGCGCGGCGCGGGCTCTGGCGTTGGCGGACAAAATTGGCAGTTTCACAACGGGTTGCGAGGCCGATTTGGTGGTGTTGGATTACCAAGCCACGCCGTTATTGGAACGCCGCCTGCAAACTTGCGCCAGCCTGGCCGAGCGGCTATTTGCCCTCATGATCCTGGGCGATGACCGCGCCGTGGCCGCGACCTGGATTATGGGACGGCAAGTTTATGCGCGGGATATATCCTGCCTCGAAAATTAGCCTTAATGCCCCCCCTTCCTAAGGAACCTCTGAACAAGTCCGGAAAACAAAAGAAATGGCATTTGCGAGCGGTTGCATCGCAACCGCGAAGCAATCCAGAAAAATCATGAAATTGTTAGCTTTTTCTGGATTGCTTCGCGGCTTCGCCGCTCGCATATGTGGATGGCTCTCCTTT
>JASGCR010000130.1 GCA_030054015.1 Candidatus Symbiobacter sp.
GGGGGGGTTGGTGAGATTGAAAATCTATTTAGAATCAATTCCTTGCACCAACCCCCCCAAGAAAAGCTATGAATTTTTTACAAAAATTCAAGCTTTTCTATCCCCCCCTTCTAAAGAAGGGGGGGTAAATCAATTTTCGACTTAATCAGACCGTCCCTAAACAATTTCAATTGCCAGGGCAATGCCCTGTCCGACGCCGATGCACATGGCGATTAAACCATAACGGCCATTAATGGCGTGCAATTGGTTCACCGCCGTGGCGAGCAGCCTTGTCCCCGAAGCCCCCAGCGGATGCCCCATCGCAATCGCGCCGCCATTGGCATTGACCTGGGCGGCATCATCGGGCAGGCCCAACAGCCGCGACACCGCCAACACCTGGGCGGCAAAGGCTTCGTTAAATTCGATCACATCAAATTGGTCGAGGCGCATCCCCAACCGCGCCAGCAATTTTTGCGTCGCCGGGGCTGGGCCTATGCCCATGATGCGGGGTTCGACGCCAATCGTGGCCGCGCCCAAAATCCGGGCGCGGGGGGTGAGGTGGTTTTTTTTCACCGCGGCTTCGGAGGCAATTAAACTCATCGCCGCGCCATCATTCACGCCCGACGCATTGCCGGCGGTAATGGTGCCGCCGGGTTTGACGATGGGTTTTAATTTTGCCAATTGCGCCAAATTGGTATCAGGGCGGGGATGTTCATCGGTATCAAAGCGAAGGGTGGTACCCTTGGCGGCGGGCAATTCAAGCGGAAAAATCTCGGCGGCAAAAAAACCGCGCGCTTGGGCGGCTTGCCAGCGTTGCTGGCTGCGATGGGCCAGTGCATCCTGGTCATCGCGGGCAATGTTAAATTGGGCGGCGACATTTTCGGCGGTTTCCGGCATCGAATCGATGCCAAATTGTTCCTGCATCCGCGCATTGACCAAACGCCAGCCAATCGTGGTGTCGGCAATTTGGGCGGAGCGGGCAAAAGCGGCATCGGCTTTGGGCAGGACAAAGGGGGCGCGGCTCATCGATTCGACCCCGCCGGCAATCATGAGCTCGGCTTCTTTGGCTTTGATGGCGCGGGCGGCAATCGCCACCGCATCCAAGCCCGACCCGCACAGGCGGTTGATGGTTGTGCCGCCCACGCTGATCGGCAAACCCGCCAATAATCCGGCCATGCGGGCAATGTTGCGGTTATCCTCGCCGGCCTGGTTGGCACAGCCCAAAACCACATCATCCACCATCTCCCAATCGGTTTGGGGCTGGCGTGACATCAGGGCTTTGAGGGTGGCGGCGGCGAGGTCATCGGGGCGGGTCATCGCCAAAGCCCCGCCATATTTGCCAAAAGCGGTACGAATGGCATCACACACATAGACAGTCATTTTCTGGTATCCTTCATCCCATTTTCCGTAAATCCAGCACCCGTTTGGCTTTGCCCATGGTGGTGCGTTCAATACTGCCGACGGGTTGTACCGCCACCCGCGCGGTCACCCCAATCAGGTTTTTAATCAAATGTTCCAACTCCGCCGCCAACTCCGCCGCCAATTGGGTGCCGTCTGGGAGCGTTTGATGTGGTTCCACCCGCACTTCCAATCCGTCCAAATGCCCGTCGCGGCTCACCACCAACAAATAATGCGGCGACAAAGCAGGCAAGCGCAAAATCAATTCCTCGATCTGCGACGGAAAGACATTCACCCCGCGAATAATCAGCATGTCATCGGAACGGCCAGTGATTTTATCCATCCGCCGCATCGACCGCGCGGTAGGCGGCAACAAACGCGTCAAATCGCGGGTGCGATAGCGGATGATCGGCATGGCCTGTTTGGTCAGCGAGGTAAACACCAATTCCCCCGCCGCCCCATCCGGTAAAACCTTGCCCGATTCGGGATCGATAATTTCGGGATAAAAATGATCTTCCCAAATCACCGGCCCGTCTTTGCTCTCGACGCATTCGCTGGCGACACCGGGGCCAATCACTTCCGACAGGCCATAAATATCGACGGCATCGAGTTTGGCTTTGGCTTCGATTTCCTGGCGCATGGGATTGGTCCAGATTTCCGCGCCAAAAATGCCAATTTCCAACGAAGATTGCCGCGCATCCAAACCCTGGCGGGTAAATTCTTCAATCAAATTCAACATGTAACTGGGGGTACACATGATGATACGCGGTTGGAAATCGGTGATGAGTTGGATTTGCCGCTCCGATTGCCCGCCCGACATGGGAATGACGGTACAGCCCAAACGCTCGGCTCCGTAATGGGCCCCCAATCCGCCGGTAAACAAGCCATAGCCATAGGCGACATGCACCATATCTCCCGCCCGTCCCCCGGCGGCGCGGATGGAGCGTGCCACCACCTCAGCCCACACATCCAAATCGGATTTGGTATAGCCCACCACCGTGGGCTTGCCGGTGGTGCCGGACGACGCATGTATCCGCGCCACCTGGTTGCGCGGCACCGCAAACAAGCCAAACGGGTACGAGTCGCGCAAATCCTTTTTGCTGGTAAAGGGGAATTTGGCTAAATCATTGAGCTGTTTAAGGTCGTCCGGATGCACCCCGGCCTGGTCAAAGGCCTGGCGGTAATGGGGTACATTGTGATACACCTGGCGCAATGTCTGTTGCAGACGTTGCAATTGCACCGCCGCAATTTCATCGCGGCTGGCCATTTCATAACGGTCATATTGGTTATGTTTGTCAGTCATATTCTCCCCCTGGTCGCATTGTGCCACTGAGTCATTGTACCACTGAGTCATTGTCCCTTTGGATCATTGTCCCTTTGGATCATTGTCCCTTAAAATTGGGCGGGCGTTTGGCGAGAAAAGCCGCCACCCCCTCGCGGTAATCGTCACTATATCCCAAATCGCGCATGGTCGCGCCTTCTAATTTCAACTGTTGCTCCAGGCTGTTATCCCAAGCCAGATTGAGCAATTTTTTGGTCGCGGCGAGTCCCATTGTCGGGGCGGTCGCAAAATATGCGGCGAGTTTCTCGGCGGCGGGGACAAGCTCGTCATCGGGATAACATTGCCAAATCAACCCCCAATCCGCCGCCTGGCGGGCGGATAATTTATCCCCCAATAAGGTTAATCCCATCGCGCGGGCGGGGCCTAGCAATCGCGGCAAAATCCAACTCCCGCCCGTATCGGGGATCAGGCCCAAGCGGCAAAAAGGCTGAATAAAACTGGCCGACTGGGCGGCAATCACAATGTCACAAGCCAGGGCCAAATTCGCCCCCGCCCCCGCCGCCACGCCATTCACCACCGCCACCACCGGCAGCTTCAGATCGCGCAGGCGACGCACCAGCGGGGCGTAATATTTCTCCACCGATTCACCTAAATCGGGGATTGCCCCTTCGGTTGTGACCGCGCGATCCCCCAAATCTTGACCGGCGCAAAACCCGCGCCCAGCCCCGCTAATCATCACCGCCCGCAGGGTTTTATCCGCCTCAATCCGGTCGAGGGCGTTTTGCCAGGCCAGATGCATCGCCAGATTGAAACTGTTCAATTTATCCGGGCGGTTCAGGGTCAGCCAGGCGACATTTTGGCGGGTTTCGTGTAATATCGTGGATTCTGTCATAATTTGGTTTCCTAGGCTTACTCAACTGTCACAATCAAAATCCACCGTCATTTTATCGCTCACCGGATAGGCTTGGCAGGCCAGCACAAACCCGCGTGCGATTTCGTAATCTTCGAGCGCGTAACTGGCATCCATATCAACCTTGCCCGCCAAGATTTTACAGCGACAGGTGGCGCACACCCCGCTTTTGCAGGAATAGCGCACCTCAAGCCCATGCGCCAAGGCGGTTTCCAACAGCGAATCGGTGCGGTTGGTGATTTGCACATTTTGGCGATGGCCATCAATGATAAATTCAATCAGGGCGGCGTGATCGGCGGCAACCACACGGCGGCTGAGCAATCTGGGGGCGGCATTGACGGTAAACATCTCGCGCTGAATCCGCTCGGCGGCCAGGCCAGAATTGCGCAAAGCCATGACCACATCCTCCATCATCGCCGCCGGGCCGCATAAAAAGGCCTGGTCAATGGTCGGAAAATCAATCCAGCGATGCGCCAGATGCAGCATTTTGGCGGCGGTGATGCGGCCATGCAGAGCATCGATTTCTTGGGGTTCGCGGCTGAGGATATGCAGCACCGCCAGGCGATCCAAATAACGATCTTTTAAGGCGGCAATTTCTTCGCGGAAGATCACCGAACCGGTGGCGCGGTTGCCATAGACCAAAGTGACGCGGTTGGTTGCATTGGCGGCCAGAATGGTGGTCATGAGCGACAGAATCGGGGTAATGCCACTGCCCGCCGCAATCATGAGAAAATGCTGTCCTTCATTTATATTGCCGCCGCTTTCATTTACGCTTACATTGCCGCCGCTTTCACTTACGCTTATATTGCCGCCGCTTTCACTTACGCGGCGGCTAGCAATATGCGGCCAACCGAAATGGCCGGTGGGCGGGGAAATGTCGATTTTATCGCCCACCCGCAAATTTTCATGCGCCCATTGCGAGAAAACCCCATCGGCGATTTTTTTGATGCCGATGCGCAGTTCCTGCTCGGCTTCGCTGGCGCAAATGGAATAATGGCGGCGGAGTTCCTCGCCCTCGATATTTTGCCGCACCACCACATGCTGGCCGGCGCGATAGCGGAATTTTTCCCGCAAATCCGGGGGCACGGCCAAGCGCACCACCAACATATCACGGGTGTCGTGTTTTAATTCAGCGATGGCTAATGGGTAAAATTCGTTCATGTTGGGTCTTGGCTTTAATGACATTTGAAATGGGGAAAGGGTTCCAGGCAGGCACGGCAGCGATAAAGGGCTTGACAAGGAGAAGCCGCCACCCGACTGATCATCTCTGTTGCCTCCGACCCGCATTGCGGGCAGGCAATGGCGGCATGGGCGGCGGAATCACTATTTGGCGGCGGTGATATACCATAATCACGCAATTTTTGCTTGGTATCGGTGCTGAGCCAATCCGTCGTCCAGGCTGGGGCCAGCTTGGTCGTGATCTTAATCTGGTGAACGCCATGACCGGCCAGGGCCGTGCGGATATTCTCCTTGATCACCGCCATCGCCGGACAACCAGAATAAGTCGGGGTGATGGTGATTTCGGTTTCATCGCTGGCGGCATTATATCCGACGCCGCGCACCATGCCCATCTCAACCACCGACACCACCGGAATTTCCGGATCGGGGATTGTTTTCAAAATATCCCAAATTGGTTTAAGATATTGGGAGGCGGCTGGGTTTTCTATGCTGCTCATCACATCACCACTTCGCCCCAACGAAATTGCGCGGCAAAACCTGCATCTCGGCCAGGATATAGCCCAAATGCTCGCTATGGCGGCCGGTGATGCCGCCCGATTGCATCCAGGCCTGGGCGGGTGGCATCGCCAGGCTGGCATCACGGCAATCCGCGGCGACGTTGTCCAACCAAAGCGGGTGCAAAGCTTTGCTTGCCGCATCAAGTGAAAACAGCTCCCCGCTAAACGGCCAAAGATTGTCCAGCGCCGCTTGCATTAATTGGTGCGAGTATGGCGTACCATCGCCCAATCGGACAAAAAGATCGCGGCTGCGGCGGCGGTGATAGCGCACTTCTTTGACCGCTTTGGCGGCAATCTCGGCGCGGGCGGCATCTTCATGCTTTGAGATCATATCCAAATACAATACATGCCAGGCATCGAACAAATATTGCCGCGTGATGGTGTCGGCATAAGTGCCATTGGGCTGCTCCACCAGCAAAAAATTGCGAAATTCATCGGCATCGCGGTGAAAGGCGAGATCATCTTCGCTTTGCCCCTTGCCCGCACGCTCCGCCGCCAGGCTAAGCCACAGCCGCGCCTGCCCCAATAAATCGAGGGCGGTGTTGGTGGTGGCCATGTCTTCCTCAAGCGTCGGCCCCTTGCCGCACCAAGCGGCCAATCGCTGCGCCAATATCAGCGTCGTATCACCAAGGATCAAAGGGAGGTTTCTGTCGGTCATGTTTTCCTCAAGCATGATGGTTTATTATATAGTCTGTTTTTCAAATTATGCCGCCTGACCCCCTCTTCCTGCTTAGGAAGGGGGGGATAGAAAAGCTTGGCGAGTGCTTACGAGCCAAAGCTTTTCTTGGGGGGGTTGGTATAATAGGTAGATTCTATTAACATATTTTCTACATCTCAACCCCCCCAAGTTTCGCTAAGTTGCTTCGCAACTAAGCTCAACTATCCCCCCCTTCTAAAGAAGGGGGGGTAAAACTATACTTATTCAGACTTTCCTAAGGGATAGTCCGAGCAAGTCGAAAATCTATTTACCCCCCCTTCTTTAGAAGGGGGGGATAGAAAAGCTT
>JASGCR010000131.1 GCA_030054015.1 Candidatus Symbiobacter sp.
GGGTAACTTTTCTTGACCAGAATCCAGAAAAGCCAGAAACCGTTGAATTTTCTGGATTTTTCTGGATTCTTCGCTTGCCTTGCTAAGGCTTTTGCTATCGCAAAAGCCAAGCGCGGCGACGCTCAGAATGACACTCCAGCTACTTGTTCAGACCTTCCTTTAGAAGGGGGGGTAAATAACTTTTCGCCTTATTCAGACCTTCCTAAAGGAACCTCCAAACAAGTCACTTTTTTGCCAAAAGAGACACGCATTTGCGAGCGGGCGTTTAGGAAGGTCAGAATAAGTCCCAAAAAAGGAGCGTCATTACCCGCCAGCCTGCAAGCGGGTTTCCGCTTGCAGGCTGGCGGGTAATCCCCCAGGAGTTTTGTTCCCTAAATTCCTGGGGGCTTTCCCCCGACCCGCGACTTACGTCACGGGCGGGGGACAGGCCCCGACTCGCGCTGTGCGTTTCACGCCCAGCGCGGCGGGGAATGACGCTCTTTGTTTGCGTTTCGCGGATTGTTGAAACGCAAGCGATGGAAAAACTGAACGCTACCGCCGTGCGGTTACATACGACTCGCCCAATATTCTTTGGTTTTGGTGGCGAGGGTAGCGATCATTTGTTCGGGGGTTTGATTCCCCAGGAACATTTTATTGAACTCAGGATACAACACGCCCGACGTAAATTCGGCATGTTTGACATTGAGCCCGCCGCTAAAGGGCGTAACCCCGGTGGCTTTGGTCGCCAGGGCATAAGAATCCGCCAAAGTGACCGGCCAAGTCACGGCTTTGTGGCTGCCGCCGACATCGCCGGTGGCGACGATCATTTTTTGCGCCGGTTCGGACAGGGCAAATTTAATAAATTGCGCCGCTTCCTTGGCGTTGGGCGAGGATTTTAAGACAAAGAACGACAACATACCGACTTCCATGTCGCTGGCTTTGCCCTTGCCGCCTTTGACGGCGGGGAAGGCATAGGTACCCCAATTAAAATTCGGCCCCGCCGTTTGCGCCAATTCGACCGGCAGCCACGATCCGACCAATTCGCCGACCGTGTCGCCCAGGGCGATGGTTTGCTGACCGGCGGGATATTGATAGGCCTTGGCTTCTTTGGCGAAGCAGTTATTCGCCCACAAAGATTGCATGGCATTGGCGGCCTGCATCACCGCCGGATCGTGCCAACCCTTGCCGGATTTGTCGCTAAAAATTTTCTCAAGCGAATTGGGGCCTTTCAGCCGTGCGACATAATGAGAAAACCACGAAATATTGTAAAAGGCGACATTGCCTTCAATGACAAAGGCGTGTTTGCCCGCCGCATCGGCTTTTTTGCACAAAGCCAACAGATCGTCAAAGGTTTTGGGAATGGTGCCACCGATTTTGCTCATCAAATCCTTGTTGTACCAAATGCTGATCGGATTGAGGATATAGGGGGCCTGGTAGATTTTCTTGCCATCGGCATAAAGATCAAGCAAATGCGGCAGCAAATTCGCGCGGGTGGCCGCATCGAGGTCACCGGCGAGGTCATAACCCAACCCCTCATGCTGTAATCCCCCCGCCAATTGGTCGCCATCGGTGTCCATAAAATCGATTTTGGTACCGGCTTGCAAAGCGGCGCGGCTTTTGGTCTGGTTTTGCCGCCCGTTCCAGGTAACCTTAAAGGTCGTTTCCGGATGGGCTTTGGTGTAGGCATCCATCACTTGTTTCAAAGCGACGGCTTGCGGTTCGGGTTCATTCCACATTGACCAATAGGCCAGTTCCGCAGCATTCGCGGGCTGTGCCAGGCCGATCAGCAGGGCGGCGGCGCTCCCGAACAGGGCGCGCGTCAAATTTTTGCCGGATCGGTTAGAGAATCGGGTTGATCGCGTTGACAATATGTTCATTGTGTAACCTCCAAGCGTTATATTTGCACCAAGTACCATTTTGACCTTAATGCAGACCAAGCCGTTTGGCAATCCTCCGTTTAAGCACAAAAAACAAACCGGTTAAAATCACCAGGAAACCCAACACCTCGATCCCCAAACGGTGGCGGGCTTCGAGATTGGGTTCGGCGGCCCAGGCCAGGAATTGCACGACATCGTGGGCTTCTTGCTCGATCGTCGCCTTGGTGCCATCGGCATATTTCACATCATCGCCGTGCAGTGGTTGCGGCATGGCAATTTGGTGACCCGGAAAGGCGGCGTTGTAATTCATGCCTTCGGTCAATTGAAAACCGCCGGGGGCATCGCCATATTCGGTCAATAAAGCATAGACATAATCGGCACCGTTTGCGCGCGCCTTGATCATCAAAGACAGATCGGGCGGCAAAGACCCGTTATTGGCGGCACGGGCGGCATTATCATTGGCAAAGGGGCCGACGAAACGGTCGCTGGGGCGGGCTGGACGCTCAAACATCTCGCCCTGGTCGTTGGGGCCGTCTTTGACCTTATATTCGGCGGCAATGGCCTTGATTTCGGCCTCGGAGAAACCGGGGCCAGAGGCCGATTCATCCCCCGCCGCAAAGCCCTTGCCGCCGCCCAAATTGCGGTAAGACAATAAAGACAAAGAATGGCAGGTCGCACAGACTTCTTTGTACACCTGGAACCCGCGTTGCAAGGCGGCGCGGTCATAGGTACCCTGCATCCCATTAAACGACCAATCTTGACGCGCCAGGGGCTTCGCGGCCTCTTCCGCGGCGGCGCGATCCAGCATGAGACCGCCCGCTAAACCCGCCCAGGCGAGCAAACCCAAGGATGAAATGACATGACGAATGCGCATATTAATGCTTCTCCTGTGGCAGAGCGGTGGACGGCAAAACCGGCAGTGAGATCGACACCGGCAAGGGCTTGGGCGTTTCAAACCACCCGACCAACGGCGTCAAAATCAGGAAATGGATAAAATACCAGGCCGCCGCCAAACGCGACCCGATCAAATACCAGCCTTCGGGCGGTTTGGCTCCCAAATATCCAAGCAACAGACAATCGACCACAAAGACCCAAAACAGTACTTTGTAAATCGGGCGAAAGGTACAGCTTCTGACCCGCGAGCGATCCAACCAGGGCAGAATAAACAACATGAAAATCGCTCCGCCCATCGCCAACACCCCCCCCAATTTCGAGGGAATCGAGCGCAAAATCGCATAAAAGGGCAAAAGATACCATTCCGGCACGATATGGGCTGGCGTGATTAACGGATTGGCGGGTTTGTAATTATCCGGTTCGCCCAGAGCGTTGGGCATGTAAAACACCAACACCGCAAACACAATGGCAAACACGCCCAAACTGAACAAATCTTTGACCGTGTAATAAGGGTGGAACGGGATGGTATCGGCCTTGCTCCGCACCTCAATCCCCAGCGGATTGTTCGAGCCGTGGGTGCGCAGCGCAAGCAAATGCAGCATCGCCACGCCGATAATCACAAAAGGCAGCAAATAATGCAGGGCAAAGAACCGATTCAGCGTCGGATTGCCCACGCCAAAGCCCCCCCACAGCCAAGTGGTAATGGGCGTACCAATCACCGGAATCGCGCTAAACAAATTGGTGATCACGGTCGCGCCCCAGAAACTCATTTGCCCCCAAGGCAGCACATACCCCAAAAAGGCGGTGGCCATCATCAGCAATAAGATCACCACCCCAATAATCCACAAGAGTTCGCGCGGGGATTTGTACGAGCCATAATAAATCCCACGGAAAATATGGATATACACCACCAAAAAGAACAAAGACGCGCCATTCATGTGGATATAGCGAATAAGCCAGCCGCCATTCACATCGCGCATGATCGATTCAACGCTGTTAAACGCCATTTCGGTGTTGGGAATATAGTGCATGGCGAGGAAAATGCCGGACAAAATCATGACCAACAAGGTAATCCCAGCCAACGAGCCAAAACTCCACCAATAATTCAGGTTTTTGGGTTCGGGATAGCCGATTAAATCTTTTTCGATAAAACCGACAAAGGGCAATCGGTAATCGATCCACCGCACCAAGCCGTAATTGCGCAAATTGGTTTTACCCGCCTGGCTTTGGGAAGCCTGGGGGTCGGAATTCGGAGAGTTATGGGTTGACATTGACGCACACTTATCCTCATGAAAGCTGATCGTTATGAACGCCCAGATGATTTTTCTGGGCAAGCCATCCGCTCAGCCAATTTTTATCAGGGTGTCGGTCTCGAAAACATAGGGGGGAATGACCAGATTTTGCGGGGCTGGGCCTTTGCGGATGCGCCCGGCCGTATCATATTGCGAGCCATGACAGGGGCAAAACCACCCGCCATATTCGCCCTTGGGATCGCCGGGGGCCTGGCCAAGCGGGACACAGCCCAGATGGGTACACACCCCCACCATCACCAACCATTGCGGCTTTTTCACCCGCGCCGCATCGGTTTCAGGATCGCGCAATTCGGCGAGATTAACGGCGGCGGCGGCGGTAATTTCGTCAGGCGTGCGGTGGCGAATAAACACCGGACTGCCGCGCCAGACCACGGTTAAGGCCTGCCCCAATTTTAACGGCGCCAAATCCACCTCGGTCGTCGACAAGGCCAAAACATCCGAGGCCGGGTTCATGCTGTTGATAAAGGGCCAAACAAAGGCCGCGACACCAACCACCGTCATCGCCCCGGTGGCCAAAGTTAGAAAATCACGACGGCTGTGGTCTGGCTGATCGGCGGCTCCCTGGGGAGGAACCTGGGCCGGGCCGGCGGGAATAGGTTTTGCAGCATTTTGCATTTCTTTAGGTGCCTCGTGGCTGACAGGGATCGGATGGGGTAATTTAACCCTTTCTCCGAAGTTTGGGAAATTAATTTAACGCGGCTGTATTACCAAACTCGCATAAAATTGGGTGCGTGGCAAGAAGTCGCAGCGATCACCTCGCCCTATCTCGCACCGGCTCGGTTTTGTCAAGTTTAATTTCTGGCCGCGGCATTTGGCACGAAACTTGCATTGAATCTCGCCATGGGTCAATCAAACCGATTTTGCTAAGTTTTATAATTTTCTACTTGACTGTTTTAAACAATTTTATAAAATTCGGCTTCGGGTAAGACAGACATAAAATTTCCGGCGGCGCAGCAAGCGTAAAATTTTTTGCTGATGCGGAATGTGGTTCTGATCTCACCAGAAAGTTTTTCGAACATCGTTGGCGAGGCATTCGACCGCTGGGTAGGCTGGGGATTTTTTGCGCGTTTTTTTTGGCTCAGCGTAAAATAGTGATGCATAAATGATAACCGTAATGTGTAGGATATAGAAAAAGTTGCGACAGAGGGTTAAGTTTTAGGATGAGGTTAGGCGGTCATTCGGACGATTTTTTCGCAGTCAAAATGACTTCGGTTTTACGATCAAAGGACAGAGGAAGACATCATGCCAATTTCAACGATTAATACCAATATTGGGGCCTATGCCGCGCTCGGCAATTTACGCACGATCCAGGAACAATTGGACAGCGTCACCAAACAAGTGTCAACCGGTTATATTGTCGCCGACGCTTTGGATAACGGGGCGGTGTTCGGGGTGGCACAATCGGTGCGGGCGCAAATTTCCGGTTCGGTCGCATCGAACCAAGAATTGGGCAATTTCATTGGCACGGTGCAAACAACGGCGGCGGCATCCACCGGTATTTCCAATACTTTGTCGGAAATTCGCGCCGTGCTGACCCATCTTGCCAACCCATTCCAAGACCGCATCTCGAATGAACAATATCGGGAGCAATTCGCATCTTTGTGCGATTCGCTCATTACTTACCGCAACAGCGGCAATTACAACGGCACCAATTTGCTGTCGAACAATAATTCTCTGGCGGTGTTACAAGACGCGCAAGGGACATTATTGATCATTAATGGCACGGATTACAACATTGCCTCGGCTTTGAATGGCATCTTAATTGGCGGCGCGGGTACGACCGTCCTGCAGTCCAATCCGGCGGCGGTGTCCAATTCCACCAATGCTGCCAGTATGCTGATGCAAGGCGGTACATTCTTGTCGGTGGTGGGGTCGGTCTCGACGGTGTTGAACCGCATCGGGGCCTTGAACAACCGCACCTCGATGCAGCAAGATTTCAACACCACGGTGCAAAATGCGTTATCGACCGGTTTGGGATCGTTGGTTGATGCCGATATGGCCTCGGATTCGGCGCGCTTAACCGCCTTGCAGGTCAAGCAACAATTGGCGACGCAGTCTTTGTCGATTGCCAACCAGAACCCGAATACCTTGTTGAAATTGTTCCAGTAAGGTTTGATTTTTGGCGGAGAATCATAACGGGCGACTTAAGGAAAGTCTGAATAAGGCAAAAAAATCTCTGACCCCCCCTTCCTGCTTAGGAAGGGGGGGATAGAAAAGCTTGA
>JASGCR010000132.1 GCA_030054015.1 Candidatus Symbiobacter sp.
CCGGACTGCAAGCGGGAATCCGCTTGCAGTCCGAGAAGGAATATCCCCCAGGAGTTTTAAGGAATAATACTCCTGGGGGATTACCCGACGCGAAATATCCGTGTAACACGGATATTTCGGCGGGTAATGACGCTCCCTTTTTTAGCACTTAACCAGACTCTCCTTAAATATCCAACACCAATACCGGATCGAGCGCCCCCGAACAACACACGGTCATATAATTATTGGCGGCTTTTTCCTTGTCGGTTTGGAAGCTGTCGCGGTGATCGGGGCGGCCTTCGATGACTTTGGTCAGGCAGGTACCGCAAATGCCATTTTCGCACGAGGTCGGAATGGGGATGCCGCCTTTGATCAGAACCCGGGCAATGGATTGATCGGGTTTAATCATAAATTCTTTGCCGGATTTTTTGGCGATGACTTTGAACGCGCCCAGATTGGCGGCGGCCGCAGTCACCTCGACCGGTTTGGCTCCGAAATATTCGACATGGATGCGTTCTTCGGGCCATTTTTTGTCGCGGGCGGTGGTCAAAACGAAATTCATAAACCCGGATGGGCCGCAGCAATAAAGATGGTTCGATGTCGCGGGCGCGGTGCGGGCCAATAATTTCTCGGCCTTAAATTTTTGCCCGTCATCGCCATCGTCGCAATGCAGGAAGATTTTGCCGTCATACCCGGGTTGCCGCAACACCTCCATAAAGGCCGCGCGATCCGCCGAGCGCACGCAATAATGCAATTCAAAACTGCGTCCGATGGATTGCAAGCGTTGCGCCATCGCCAAAATCGGCGTGATGCCGATGCCGCCGGCGCATAAAATATGGTGGCTGGCTTTTTCATTCAAAGGAAAGGCATTGCGCGGCGCACTGATGGTCAGAGCCGCCCCCACCGATAAATGATCATGCACCGCCACCGACCCGCCGCGTGAGGCCGGCTCGCGCAGCACCCCAATGACATAGCGATGGGATTCCGACGGATCATTGGCGAGGGAATATTGGCGGATAATTTCGGCCTCGCCCGGTTTGCCCGGCAAAAACACATCGATATGCGCCCCAGCCGTAAATTCAGGCAAAGCCTTACCATCCGCCGCTTCCAAGCTTAGGCGAACAATGTCGGTGGCGACGACATCATGTGCGGTGACCCGTGTGGTGATTTTTGCTGCGGACTGTGTCATAATCGAGGAAACTTTCACGCTCAGAAAAAAATTTGCTTCGTGGGGTTTTTAACGGATATTCTTTGGCTTGCCAATAATTATCCTGGTGACCTTAAAAAAATACTTCTTTTTCCAGATTAGAATATACCCCGTGTCCTTGAAAAATTCGCCTTTACGACCCCCTCCTTCTTCATAAGGAAAGTCCGAACCAGCCCCCCCTTTTGCCAAAAGAGCCGTGCATTTGCGAGCGGCGAAGCCGCGAAGCAATCCAGAAAAATCTAGCAATTTCAGGATATTACTGGATTGCTTCGCGGTTGCGATGCAACCGCTCGCAAATGCGACTTTTTTGTTTTTTAGACTTATTCTGATCTTCCCTAAGCAGGAAGGAGGACATAAGGCGGAATTCATTTGGAAACAGAGTATACAAACGAAATTATAGAAGTTGTCTTAAAATGTGGCTTGCCCGAAAATTATCCCTGCCAAAGCACGGCTCGCCCTTTTGGGTAATTGCCACCATATTGGTGATTAACCTTATTTGCATGACCGCCTTTGCGGCGTTGGGCTTGTTGGTGACCATCCGCATGGCCGACATGGGGTACAGCAACACCAGATTGGGCTGGCAAGTCATTATGTGGTCAATCGGGGTGATGGCACTGGGGCGGTTTTTTCCCCCCATTATCTTTCGTCTCGGTGTCTTGGGATCGCTCTATCTGGGCTTGCTGGGGTGTGCCGGTTTAATTTCTACCTTGACGATCATTCCGATGGGTCCCTGGTGGTTGGTCGAGGCGTTTTTGTCCGGCGGGGTGTTTGGCCTGTTCTGGACGGTCTCGGAAACCTGGCTCAGTGCCGTCTCTCCCGAAGCCTATCGTTCACGCATCAACGCGCTTTATGCCATGACGATTGGGGTTGCGGGCAGTGGCGGGTCGTTATTGCTGCATCTTATTGGCGACCAGGGAATGTGGCCTTTTTGGACGTTAAGCCTGATTATTGCTGGCTCCAGCCTGTGTTTGCTGGTGGTGCGTCATTACCCGACCCAGATTGCCTTGCATGGTCGCTCCAATATTTGGCGCACCGCGAAAACGGCTGGCTTGGTCTTGGTGATTGGGGTGGTGTCGGGCTTTACCGATGCGGGTACCTCGGCGATGTTTTCGGTTTATGTCCTTAAAACCGGCTATAGCGAAAGCGAATTGTTGCGCATGGTGTTTGTCTTTGGCTTGGGACGGTTAATATTACAAATGCCGGTGGGGATGATTGCGGATCGGCTGAATCGGGTCACGGTCTTGTGTACATCATCTTTTTTGTGCGTGATTGTGGTGTTATCCTTGCCCTGGGCCTTAAATACGCCATTTGAAGCCCCGGTGTTATTTTTGTGGGGCGGGCTGATTGACACATTTTATGTGTTGGGTCTGGCGATTATGGGATCGCGCTATTCCGGGCAGCGATTGGTTGAAATGAACGCGCTGTTTGTCATGCTGTACAGCCTGGGTACCGCGACGGGCGCACCCAGCCTAGGGTTTATGATGGATCAATTTGGGGCAAATGTTTATCCCATCGTGGTGGCGGCGGTGATTGGGGTGGCGATTTGCGCATCCTTGCTCAGCACGACCTCATTTTTCCAAAAGGCGCGGCATAAGTGAGACAAAATTACAGGGCGGGTGGCGATTGTCCAATTGCCAGCGCAAAATCCCGTCCCAGGCATCACGGCAGGCCGAGGGCGAGCCGGGCAAAGCAAATAAATATGTGCCGCCCGCCACCCCCGCCGTGGCCCGGCTTTGGATCGCGGAACTGCCGATTTTTTGCCAGGAAAGCCAGCGAAACGCCTCGCCAAAGCCTTCGATTTCTTTGTCATACAGGGCGCGAAAGGCTTCGGGGGTGACATCGCGGCCGGTGATGCCGGTGCCGCCGGTCGCAATCACCACATCAATGGCCGGATCGGCGATCCATTGCCGCAACCGCGCCGTAATTGCGGCCTGGTCATCGCGCACAATATCCCGCGTCGCCAATTTATGCCCCGCCGCCGTCAAAAGCGACGCCAACACATCGCCCGACCGATCATCGGAGGCGCGGCGTGTGTCGGATATGGTCAAGACCGCAATTGCCACCGGGATAAAATTTTTGCTGGTATCGATCCGTTCGTTCACTGGCTCCATGACTTGGCTCCATGGTGGTTCATTCCGGTTGCGCGGATGCCGTCAGGGACAGGCGCGGCAGACTCAGCACCGAGACCGGCACCGCCGACGGGGTGGGGGCTTTGAGGCTATCGGAGTCCGGCTCGTTGGTGGCCGTACGATAGTGATAGAGCGGCCAATTCCCTTGGGCCAAAGCGACCATCGAGGGGACGGCTTCGCCCAAACGCAATTGATAGACCCAATAAGATGTCAAAACCCGTTCGACATAAAGTTTGGTCTCGGCAGATGCCATACGCTCGACAAACAGCAGGGCATCTTGATCCCCATCTGCATTCGCATCTGCAATCCCATCCCCATCCGCATCGTCGGGAACCGTCCAAGCGAGGTTGGTTTGGCGGTTAATGCTGTTATTCAGCATCCCCAAACCGCCATTATAGGCAATAATCATGTAGATCAGGTTATTTTTGACGCGATCATGGTTGAACAAGGACAAGATCAAACGCTGAGCGACCGCCAAATTCAATTCAGGATTGTGCAAAAATTTCACCAAGCCCTTGCCGGGGCTGGCGGAGATGAGCGTCTTGGTACCCGTACCCGCCTTTGCTTCGCTCTTTGCGCCTGCGTCCTTTTGGTTCTTGGGCATGTTGCGGGTGAATGAATGGGCGGTGCGCGGCATGATCTGCATTAAACCTTGGGCCCCCTTGGGGCTGACAGCTTGGGGGTTAAACAAAGATTCAATGCGGGCCAAGCCAAACATCAAGGCCGGATCGATGAGAAATCCCTCGGTCGGTTGCCATTTGGGCAGGGGGTAATAGCCCCCTTGATAATGGCGACCGCTTAATCGCTCCAGCGCGGTGGCGAGGCGCAAGGCCAAATGGGGATTGCCCTCGGCGGCGGCGAGGGTCAGCAAATAACTTTGCAGATGGCCAGGCAGAGTCAAAAACGCGCTGCGCAATTCTTTTTCGGCCAAATCATCGGCTTTGATTTGCCATAAAGCGGCAGCCCGCGCCACCGCCGGTTGCGCCGCCAGGTTTTGCCAATCGGCATCGCTTAGGTTCGGCAATTGGAAATCTAATTTTGGCATCTCAGCCAATTTTGCCGCCGCCAGCAAGGCATAAAATCCGGTGCCGTTATGGGCGGCGCGTTGCAGCCAGGCCCGCGCTTTATCGCTGTGACCCAGCCGTTCTTCCGCCCGTGCCGCCCAGAAAGCCCCCCGATTCTGAGACCAGAGCGAGGCATTTTTGGCATCGGGAATTTGGGCGAAATAGCCCGCCGCCCGCGCGTCTTCCTGGCGCATCCAAGCCAGCAATCCCGCCAGCCATGCCGCTTCGGGCAATTGATCCGCCGACCGCGCCGCCGACCGCGCCAAACGCGCGGCGGTGTTAAAACTGCCCACGCGAAAGAAGGCGCGGGCCAAAGCGGTGGCCTGGGCATCTTCGTCTAAATTGGACAAATGGCTCTTTTTTTGTTGCGCGACGAAAAATTCCAAGGCGGCATCGCGTTGTCCCTTCGCCAATAAATTTTCAATTTGGCGCAAATTTTCGCGGCCCCGCGGGGAAAGTTTGGGGGTGCCATCGATCCATTGCGGCAAATCATCGCCGCCGCCGGTGAGAATCTTGGCTTTTTGTCTGAGACCCGCCCAAAAACGCGGCGGGATGGGGCGCATCGACCCCTCGCCCTTGATCAAACTGACCGCCAGCATATGCGGTTTTTCGGGGGGAAAATTGCCCTTGTCATAGCGCATCGCCATTTCGGTGGCCTGCGGCAAACCGCTCCACGCCATCACCCATTTTTGCAACAGGGGATGGTTGGGCGGCAATTTAAGCCGCAAATAACGCTCGCCCAATAAAACGCCGACCAATAATTTGTTCTCAAGCTGCGCCAATTCAGCATCCGCTTCGCCCGTGCGACCAGCGCGATCCAAGGCAAAGGCCGCCTGGTAATGCGCGACATCGTCGCGGCTTAGGATTTGGAATTGGTGGGCGCGGCACCATTCACATGCCGCCGACGCGGCTGCGTTCTTGACGGTGGGGGGCGACAAAGGTTTAGGCAGGGCCACCCCAGCCTGGGGCAGGGCATCGAGCGGCCGACGAACCGGCCCGCCCAGCGCGTGTGCGCCGCCCTCACGCGGATTGAGCGGATTGAGCGGGGCCTGCAGCAAAATCGGCGGCGGCACCTCGTTGCTCACTTGGGCGGCGGCAGGGGGTGTCGCGGTGGTTGGGGCCTCGGTGGTTATGGCCGCAGCTGGCGGCATCGCATCGCTGGCATCGGTGACATCGCTGGCATCGGTGACATCGCTGGCATCGGGCTGCGTTCTCTCCACCCCTGGTGACGCGGCGACATTGTGCGGAGCCAGCGATCGGCCCGCACTTAACGCCACCAACGCCACGGTTGCCACCCAGGCCACCCGCATACGCCATCGCGGCTTTGGCGGCGGGGTCGGCCCATCCCAAGCGGGCAGGCGCGACCAATCGGGTGACCCCTGGCGGGTGTGATCTGCGATTTGTATCAAATACCTCATGAATACGACCTTGTTATGCTTTCATCAAGAACGGCGTTTCGCCTTAAATCCCTTAAAAAAATTTTGCTCATTCGCGGCGTTGGTGCCGATAAATTAACCCCATCGCCATAATGTTTGCGACGTTGGTAAGTGACATATAGAAAGTTTTAGCAGAATTTCTACTCGAAAATCTTCCCAAATAATCAGATTTAAGGTCAGAATAACCACAATATTTGGTAAAGTGTGTTTTTATACATCAAAAAATTCTTTCAACATCAAGCGCGTATTTGATAATTTGGATAATTCGGATTAAGCGGTAAATTATTTTGTATAGTTTAACGCCTAAAGGAAGGTCTGGACAAGTCTTTTAAACCCCTCCTTCCTGCTTAGGGAAGGTTTGAATAAGTCTTTTAGACCCCCCCCTTCCTGCTTAGGAAGGGGGGGAAAGCTCCGCTTAGGGCGAAGCCCTT
>JASGCR010000133.1 GCA_030054015.1 Candidatus Symbiobacter sp.
GTAATGACGCTCCCTTTTTTGCCGCTCTTTGGCTGCGCGGCGGGTAATGACGCTCTCTTTTTGACGCTCTTTAGTTCGTGCGGCGGGGAATGACGCTCTTTATACAACAGGAAAGCTTTGCATGACAGAAATCCTCACCATCGATTGGATGCAGCGTCTGACCATCCTGGCCCTGGCGATGATCATTGATGCGGTGGTGGGCGACCCGGATGTGATATGGAAAAAAGTCCCGCATCCGGTGGCGGGGCTGGGGATGCTGATCGCCGCACTGGATCGGCGTTTTAACCGTGGCGGCGCGGCGGATAACAGGCGATTTATCGCTGGCCTTGGCGTCACATTAACGGTGGTGCTGGTGGCGAGCAGCTTTGGCTGTGCGATTGCTTGGCTAAAAATTCGCTATGATTGGGGAGTGGGGATAGAAATCGCGCTGGTGGCGATTTTACTGGCGCAAAAATCCTTATTTTTGCATGTATGGGCGGTGCGGGAGAGTTTGCGCCGGCTGGAATCTGCCCAAAACCAGGGCGAAACTGACGCGACAAAACTCGCCACCACGCGGCGCGAAGTGAGCAAAATCGTCGGGCGCGATGTCGATGCTCTTGATAGGTACGGCATGGCGCGGGCGGCGGTGGAATCGCTGGCGGAGAATTTTGCCGATGGGGTCGTGGCTCCGGTGCTGTTTTATCTCGCGTTTGGCTTGCCCGGATTGTGTTTTTACAAAGCCCTGAACACGCTGGACAGCATGATTGGTCACCATAATTTGCGCTATGAATGGTTTGGCAAAGTGGCGGCGCGGCTTGACGATGCGGCCAATTTTATCCCGGCCCGTTTGGCGGCACTGTTCCTGGCGATGGCGGCCTGGTTTACCCCCCAGGCATCGTGGCGGCGGGCGGTGGCGGCGGTGTGGCGGGATGCTCGGCATCACCGCTCGGTCAATGCCGGATGGCCTGAGGCCGCCCTGGCCGGGGCCTTGGATTTCGCTTTGGCGGGGCCGCGGCGTTATCACAATATCCTGGTCAAAGATCGCTGGATGGGGCAGGGGCGGGCCAGGCTGGGCTGGCGCGATATTGACCGCGCCCTGTTTTTATACAGCCTGGCCTGTTTGGTGCAATTTTTGGCGGTCATTCTGGGCTTGGTAAGTCTCGCCTAAACTCGCCTAAACTCGCCTAAACTCGCCTAATATGGCAGCGCAATGATGTTGATCGCCGGATCGGACGGTAAATCCGGCGGCGGGTCGGGTTCGTTATCATATCCTTCCCCCTCATCATCGCCAAAAGGCGAGATTTGATCCGGCGGCAAAGCCTGGCTGCCCGGCAATTCGCTCACCACCAATTTTACCGTCAGGCGTTGTTTCTGGTGCCAAATTTCTAACACTGCCGTTTGCCCGACCGTGGCATGGCGAATCGCCCGCGCCAATTCATCGGCATCATGATAGTTGCGGCCACCAAAGCTTGTGATAATGTCGCCGCTTTGCACCCCGGCTTTGGCGGCGGGGCCTTGTTTATCGACCAAAGCCACCATGACTCCCCCCGCGGGCGCGCTCCCATTGGACGGCAATAAACTGACCAAAATTTCCGGCTCGGCCCGTTGCAGGGACAATCCCAAATTGCCGCGTTTAACCTTACCATAACGGCGCAGATTGGTCAGAATCGGCACCGCATCATTGCTGGGTATGGCAAAACCGATCCGCACCGATTCGCCCATCGCATTGGCAAAGATGGAACTGTTAATGCCGACCACTTCGCCTGCCATGTTGAGCATCGGCCCGCCCGAATTGCCGCGATTGATGGGCGCGTCGGTTTGCAGCAAATCGGTCTCGCTGCCGGATTCGGCATAGCCGCGCCGGGCCGATAAAATCCCCGCCGTCACCGTGCCTTCAAGCCCAAAGGGATTGCCCACCGCCATCACCCAATCCCCCACTTTGACCGCGTCGGAATTGCCAAAGCTTAAAAACGGCAAGGGGGTTTTATTCTCGATTTTCAACAAAGCCAGATCGGCTAAGGCATCGCTGCCGATCAATTTTGCGCGATATTTCTGGCCATTGGTCAGCATCACTTCAATCATGTCGGCTTGGTCGATGACATGGTGGTTGGTCACGATTAACCCCGATTTATCGATAAGAAAACCGCTGCCTTGGGCTTTGAGCGACCATTTTTGCGGCGGCGTTAGGGGATCGTCAGCCGGGCCGGACTCGCCATCATTCTTTGGTTTTCTTTGGTGGTGGGTGATCATGATGCTCACCACCGAGGGCAGGGTTTTCTCGGTCAGACTCGACAATGACCGGCCGCGCGTGAAATTATCGCCTAAATCAATCTTGAAAAAGGCCTCGTCCAGCGGGGCCGCCATCGCCACAGCGACGCCGCATCCCCATACCGCCAACGCGAATCCCAATCCCATAAGCCACCCCCGATCCAGGCGGCTTTGGCATGGTAAAATTTTTAAGCCTTTGCTAGAGTGCATGATGATGTGGCTTTCTTGACTAAAAGAGCCGCCTTACGATCAAGAGACGACATAGATCATTGGATTACGTCGCGTATCTGTCATTCACGGAGCTTTCCTGCAATGGTTCTACCCCATCCTCTCCAAAATACGCAACCATCCCGTAAAGAAAACGGTGCTGAAGTGACCGAAGATAAGATATTGGCAGCATTGAGCCGCATCATCGACCCAGATCGCGGTCAAGATATTGTCAGTCTGGGCATGGTGTCGGGCTTGGTGGTGAAACAAGGCCATGTCCAATGCGTGATCGAGATCGATCCGGCGCGGGGGGCGCGGCTGGAACCGTTAAGGCGCGAGGCCGAGAAGCGGATTATGGAAATTTCTGCCGTTTTATCGGCGACGGTGGTGTTGTCCGCTCATAATGCCACGCCCGCCAAGGTGCCGGTCGCACCCGCCCATAACCACGGCCATAACCACGGCCATAACCACGGCCATAACCACGCCCATCCGCCCGCCCAGAATGCGCCGCGACCCGCCGCCGCCAGTTTGAAACCCGATGGCGTGGCGGCGATTATTGCGGTCGGATCGGGCAAAGGCGGGGTGGGCAAATCGACCTGTGCGGTTAATTTGGCCTTGGCCTTGGCATCATTGGGGCAGAAAGTCGGGTTGTTGGATGCCGATGTTTATGGCCCATCGCTGCCGCGATTGATGGGGTTAAGCGGCAAACCGCAAGTCAGCAATGGCAAATTACAACCCTTGCAAAATTACGGCATTGCCTGCATGTCGATGGGATTTTTGGTACCCGACGACACGGCGATGATTTGGCGCGGCCCGATGGTGGCGGGGGCGATTGAACAGATGCTGCGCGATGTCAATTGGGGCGAATTGGATATGTTGGTGATTGACATGCCGCCTGGCACGGGAGATGCGCAATTAACCCTGGCGCAAAAAGTAGCCTTGGCCGGGGCGGTGATCGTCTCCACGCCGCAAGATTTGGCCTGGCAAGATGCGCGTAAGGGCTTGGAAATGTTCCGCAAAGTCGCGGTTCCCATCCTGGGCGTGATTGAAAACATGTCGAGTTTCCATTGCCCCCATTGCGGCACCTCGACCCCGATCTTTAGCCATGGCGGGGCGCAAAAAGCCGCCACCGCCCTTGGCATTCCGGTGTTGGGAGAGGTGCCGTTGGCCATCGCCATCCGCGAATCCTCGGATGCCGGCCTGCCGATCATGGTCGCCGAGCCGGATGGCGTTCATGCCCAGGTTTTTCGTCGCATGGCGCAGCAATTATTAACCCAAATGACCGGCCCCACCAAAGCCGCCCCGAAAATCACGGTGGAATGAGTTTGGGAATATTTTCTCGACTCGCCGCGCCTATTGACCCCAGGCAACAAATTCACGGGTTCTTTCCCGGGGGTTGTCATAATTTAACCTACCGCCTTGGTGGTCGCTGACCCGCCCGCCCGCCGCCGCCAATATGGCGTGTCCGGCCGCCACGTCCCACACTGCCAGGCCGCTCATGCGGGCGGTGATGTCGCCCAGGCCGGCGGCGACCAGACCGAATTTAATCGCGCTGCCGACGGCGCGTCGCCCCCCAACCTGGCGGTCGCGGAGAAATTGTTCTAATTTTGCGCCTTCATGGTGGCTGCGGCTGACCAGGGCGATGCGGTCGCTGGGGTTGGCGGGAAGCGGGCGCGGGCGCAGCGGCGTTTTGGTAAATTGATAGGGGGCGGTGCGGTCAATCCGCCAGGCCCCAGACCTGGCCCCAACCCCCGCCACGCCGGCAAAGGTCAGTCCCATGATCGGCGCGTGCAACACCCCAAACACCGCTTGGCCCTGGGCTATGCCGCCAATACACACGCAAAATTCACCGGTTTTGTTGAGGAATTCCCTTGTGCCATCCAACGGGTCAACGCACCAATAGGTGGCGTTGGTGATGTCCGGCCAGCGACCGAAACTGGCCTGCTCTTCCGCCACAATGGGGATGTCTGGGGTCAAATTTTCCAAGCCGAACAAGATCATGGCTTCGCTGGCCTGGTCAGCCTCGGTCACAAGCGAGCCGTCTGCTTTGCGTTTGATCACCGCGGGGGCTGGCTTGGCGTAATGATAGGAAATTGACTCGCCAGCGCGATAGGCCAATTCCACCACCGCGTCGATCACCGCGGCAAACGGGTTTTTTTCAGTCATTTTTTCCAATATTTTTTTCCTTATTCCCGCGGCAATGCCAAAGGCACCACCCCCGTACCCCCGCTCGCCGTAAAACAAGCCTCGACGGCGGCCATGGTGTGCCAGGCATCCTCAACACTGCCGACCAACACCGCCTCTTCGCCGCCGACAAAGCGTTGCAACGAGGCCATGCGCGAGACAAAGGCTTCGGGGAACCAGGCCCCGCGCAGGGGAATTGTCACCCAATCGCTGCCGCCTTCCGGATAAATTTGCAAAATATCCGGCTCGCCCCTGGGGTAATCGAGATTGACTCCCAATTGCACATAGGCCGCGCCTTGGCTGCCATAAACCCGAAATTCACAGGCCTGGTGGCGGCGACCAAAAAAATGATCGTGATTGATCGACAGCGAGGCTTTGCGGTAACCACCATAATCAAATATGGCACTGGTGCGGGTTTGTGCCATTTGGTGGTTGGGGTGGCCTAATGATTTGGCCTGGACCCCCAACGGATTGCCCATGAGACTGCGAATCCAATCAATGTAATGGATCGAGTGCATGGTCAGTTCAATCCGCGGCAACCCCAACAAAAATTGCCAGAGATGCCAAGGGGTGGCGAGGGCGAGCCAGCCATCAATATCGATCACCTCGCCGATCATGCCTTGCTCCACCGCATCGGCCAGGGCGAGCATCATCGGGGCAAAACGCAATTGCAAATTCACCGCCGCCCGCAGATTTTTGCGGCGACAGAGGGTTAAGATCTCGGTCGCCATGACCAGGTCGCTGCCCAACGGTTTTTGGATCAAAACCCCGGCCCCATCGGGCAATTGCGCCAAAATCTCGGCATGGCGATCCGGCGGGGTGGCGAGATCGAAAATCGCATCTTTGACCGCAGCCGCCGCCGCGACGCTGGGAAATATCTGGGTGCCAAATTGGGTTGCCAATTGGGTGGCTTTGGCCTGGTCGGGGTCATACAGGCCGGCGATGGGAAATCCCGCCCGGCGATAGGCCGGAAAATGCGCATCGCGGGTGATCGAGCCGGCCCCAAAGGTCACTATCGGCCTGGGTGCGCTCGGCAACGGCCAAAATTGGCGGAGACGGGTGGGGTCGAACGCTTCGGTCATAATTTATCTACCGCCAGTTAGGGGTGAAAAAACACGGGTTCCATCGCCGCCCACCAATCGCCCGCCCGGCGGTCGTCATAGGGGATTTGCATGGCATCGGTGATTTTCCACCATTCCTGCATACGGGGCAGTTGCTTCATCTTTGCCATATCGGCGGCGAAATCATCGCCGTAATATTCGTAATAAGCAAAGAGGAGATTTTCTGGCTCTTTCAGGAAAATGCTATAATTGCGGATGTTGCACTGGCTGAGAAGGGTTAATATTTCCGGCCAAACCTGGGTGTGCATTTGCTTATATTCGGCGAGGGCATCGGGTTTCAGGCGAATCACATGCCCCATTCTTTGCGGGCTGGCTTTGGGTTTTGGTAAAGTGGTTGGGTTGGTCATGATCATGTTTCCTCTTTAGACCTCTCCTGCCAAGCAGGAAGGGGGTAGAACAATATTTCTATCTATACTCTGTTTCCTAAAGAATTCCGATTATGACCCCCCCTTCCTGCTTAGGAAGGGGGGG
>JASGCR010000134.1 GCA_030054015.1 Candidatus Symbiobacter sp.
CCTTCTAAAGAAGGGGGGGTAAATCAATTTTCGACTTATTCAGACCTTCCTTAGGAAGGGGGGGGCATAACGGCGAATGTTCAAGGACACAGGGTATAGTTGGCACAGATCAATATCGCACTTTACTTGATGGGGAAATGTAATAAAATATCATAGTTAGGAGAGCGACCATGATGACCGTAAATATTGATTTGGGTGCGGATATCGAAACCCGTCTGGCTGAATTTGCTTTGGCGCAAGAAATATCAATTGCCGATGCGATAAAAGAGGCGGTCATCCGCATGACAGAGGCCGTACCAAATCCGGATCAAATCAATGGCGATGATTGCCCGCCCGAATGTCGGGGAGAGCCTTCTTTGGCTTTACAGGAATCTTTTGCCGCATATGAACGGGGGGAATTTACCCGATTTAATACCGTGGCGGAACTTATGGCGGATTTAAGAAATGCGGCTGCTCGACAAAACCAATAATTTCGAGCGTGACTATGTTCGTGTATTGAGTTCACGGCATGGTCGATATCTCGATGATGTTTTACAACAAGCCTTGTATTACTTAATCAACGACACCCAATTGCCGCCAAAATACCGCGACCATGCGTTAATGGGCAAATGGCACGGTTACCGCGAATGCCATTTAAGGCCAGATTTGTTATTGATTTATAAAAAACCCGATGCTACCAGTTTGGTGCTGCATGGCCTTGGTTCGCACAGCCAGTTACGTTTGGCTTAGAGCCTGGTTCAAGCTTAATTCAAAGAATTTCAATAAGTTAGCGTCATTACCCGCCGCAAAAAAAGGAGCGTCATTACCCGCCGCAAAAAAACGAGCGTCATTACCCGCCGGACTGCAAGCGGATTGCCGCTTGCAGTCCGAGTCGGGTAATCCCCCAGGCATTTTGGGAATAAAACTCCTGGGGGATTACCCCCCCTAAACCAAAGGTTTGACGGCGGTGACGACATAACCCATATGATCGACCCCGTCATGCCGCCACAGCAATTCGGAATCGAAGGCGGCAATCTCAAACCCCGCTTTTTCAAGCGATAATTTGATATAATCGGGATGGTGCAGGAACAGGCCAGAACTGTTCAGGGCGTAACGATCGCTGTCTTCGCCGGATTCAAAATCGAAAATTGCCACCCCATTGGGCTGCAAACGGCTGTATAAGATTGCGGCAAAATTTTCCGCCTCGCCAATATAGGGCATAAGGCCAGAAGCGGTAATGACCTCGTACATGCGGGTTTCGTCGGTCAATATTTTTTGGGCCGAAACATGCTGGAGTTCGTGGTAAATCCCCTTGCTTTGCGCGAGATTCAGCATTTGCCCCGATAAATCCACCCCTTTGAGCAACACGGTCAAATCGCTCACCATGATGCCGATAATGCCGGTGCCACAGCCCAAATCAAGCACGGACGATAATTTTTGCGGGTTGGGGCGGTCGGGGCTGATGCGCGGGCGGATTTTGATCAAGGCACTGCGGATCAGGCCTGGCGCGCGGATATTGCGCAGAATCAGTTCGGATTCATAGGTCGCGGCCAATTGATTGTAACGCTCGGCGACAAAGGCATCGGGCAAAGATTTGGGGGTCGTTTGGTTGCCCAGGCTGACAAAATGCAGCAAGACCGCATCATTGGGTTTGAGGGCGAGGCCGGCCATGAAACGTGCTTTGGCCAAATCATGCATGTCCAATTTGCGTGCCGCCATACCGGCGTGGCGGTAAATTTCCGAGGTGACGCAATTATTCTCAATCGCCTGTTCGTAAACCGCCAGCACACCGGCATAATCGCCCGTCGCCTCGAGCAAATTCGCCACCTGGTGATAGGTCAATTCCCGCATGGGGTCTTGCGCGATCATGGCCTGGTATAATTCAATGGCGGCTTTGGGGGCCTCCATCAATTCAAAAGTACGCGCCAAATGTTGGCAGTAATTAAGGTTATCGGGTTTCAGTTTTAAGGCCTCGGCAAAGCATAAAGCCGCCTGGTCAAATTTCCGCGCCGCGACCAGCAAAATCCCCAATCGGTCGGATGCTTCGGGATTTTTGCTGTCAAGCATGACCGCATCGGCGGCATCCATCAAAGCGGGGTTGATTTGGCCTAATTTCTCCAAAGCCTCAGACCGCGCCATCAACCAATTCTGATTTTTGGGTTCAAAACTTATGGCTTGGTTTAATTCTCCGACCGCATGAGACCAACGTTTTTGGCGGATGAGCAACTTGCCCAAAGCCCCGTGCATCCGTGCTTTGTCCGCAGGGTTGGCTACGCCGCCCGCCACGGCAGATTGGACGGATTCTTTTTCCTGGGTGGTAACATTGGTCATAAAAAAACCTTTATACAGCAAGGACAGATTGCCAACGCATCGTGACGATTACGGGGCGACATTCTCGGACAAACCGTCAATCAAATTCTGGTTGACTTCGATAAGAAAATCGATATTGACGCGGGTGCGATCCACTTGCTCGCATTCGCGTACCACCGTCATGCCAATCGACAATAATTTTGCCCGCAAATCGGGGGGTAAGTTGTTATTGTCATTGGCCAAATCGGTCATGAGCACATACCACAGCGTCAGATTATCGCTGATGGCGCGTACGATAAACACGCCATCCGATTTTTTTTCTTTGGCCGAGCGCAATTGATGGGTCACACGGGCGATCACGTCACGTTCGGTTTCGCGTGGCGACCGGGTTGACCGGTTGCTTTTGCCGTACGCCCCAGCGGCGTTTTGCGGAACAGCTGCATTCATTTCTTACTTCTCCTATTGAACGATCTAACCTGGTGCAGATTACGTTTTTCTGCTCATCACCTCAGGTAATTTTACCAACGCAATTGCCCTTTGGTTGCGATAGAAAATTTGGGCAAGCCAATTAAAAAACGCATTATTTGGCACAATAATTTTGCCAACTCGCATAAAGTAAGGAGTATATGCAAAATTTGTGCCGCAAATGTCAAATCTATCTTTGTGTGAATATTTTCCTTAAAATGGAGCGTTAAAAAAAAGGGAGCGTCATTACCCGCCGCATTAAAAGAAAGAGCGTTAAAAAAAAGAGCGTCATTACCCGCAGATTTTTGCCGCTTTGCGGCATAAATCTGTCGGGTAATCCCCCAGGAGTATTGTTCCTAAAACTCCTGGGGGATTACCCGACTCGCTTGAATCCGTTTCACGGATTCAAGCGGCGGGTAATGACGACACCTCTTGCCGCCGCTCAACCCAAATCTGCGGGTAATGACGACTCCTCTTGCCGCCGCTCAACCCAAATCTGCGGGTAATGACGACTCCTTTTCAACGCCGTCATATTCAACAAAAATCACTTAAAAAAACTTTAACAACGCGCCCCCGAAAAAGAAAATTTCGCTCTGCCGCGCTTAGGCGGGGGGCAACCAGGCCGCAAGATCAGCACAAAGGGTGTGAATTTCAGTCTGCCATTGGCGCGGCGTGGTTTGGTGAATGATTTTCATGCGCGGATACCAGGGGGAGTGGCTCTGCCCGGCCAGCCACCGCCAACAGCCATTTTTGCGCGAGAGCAGCCAAGTCGGGCAATTCATGCCCCCCGCCAAATGCGCCACCGAGGTATCCACCGTGACCACCGCATCTAAGCCCGCCAACAAAGCCGCCGTCTCATCAAAGCCAGTAATCTCAGCCATGACATCGATGATGTACTGATTCAACGCTTGGGGGGTAAAAACCGATTGGCTTAATTGGGCTTGGGGTTCGCCTTTTTGCAAACTCACCAGGGCGATATTATGCTGCGCCGCCAGGGCGACCACCGGTTCAAATTCTTTTAATGCCATGGAGCGCAGACGGTCGGTCTCCACCGCCAAGGGGATTTCTTTGCGACTTTCGCCCGCCCACACCAAACCGATTTTGGCGCGAGGGGGAGTTTGCCGTCCGGTCCCTGCCCATGCGGCATCGATGCGGTGCCGCCAAAATTGCACCCGCTGGGGATCGGCGGTCAAATAGGGCATATGGGCTGGAATGCTGGCCTGGGTCAGGCGAAGCGCATGGGGCAAGGACATTAAGGCAATATGGCAATCAAATTCCGGTAAATTCTCGGCGGCGGGAAAATTCCGGCTGCGCGGCAGGAGGGTGAGGCGGCTTTTGCCATCGGGCAGATTAGGTTGCAGACTATGTTGCAGACTATGGTGCAGACTATGTTGCAGCAAAGTCAAAACCGGACTCTGCACCTCGAAAATCACCTGCGCCGGCGGGGCATCGAGGGTAAACAGCATCGGCACCAGGCGGCAAAATTGCAGCGTGTCGCCCAAACCTTGCTCGCTGTGAACCAACAAAGTTTTGCCGGTTAAATCCTCCCCCGCCTGCCAGACCGGCTCGGCAAAAGGGCGGCGGTTGATATAAGAATTTTGGCGGCGAAATCTGACCTCGAAATGGCGAAAACCATTGGTGAAATCGCCGTGCGCCAGTTCCGCATGGCTTAGATTCCATTCGGCATCCAAATAATCCGGGGCGAGGGCGAGGCACTGCTGGAACAGGGCGATGGCCGCGGCCAGATCGCCCTGATCTTGCACCATATTGGCGCGGTTAAACAGTATTTTGGCGAGGTGGCCGGATTGGGGGGGCAGCGCGGCCTCGGCCTCGGCCAACCAGGCCAGGGCTTCGTGGCTGCGATCTTGGTGGTGGCAGGCATTGGCTAAGCCCACCAAAGCCGACAGATATTGCGGACTGGGGCGGGGACTCCAGGCCAGGGCGCGGCGGAAATTTTCCTCGGCTTCGCGGGGTTGAAAACTCTCGGCCAGCAAAGTGCCAAGCCGCAGCGCGATCTCACTTGCCGCTTCCTGCCAGGATGCGGTTTCATCCTCGTGGTCGTGGTCGGGGGCGGGGGCGGGGGCCGGGTTTTGTGCGGGCGCGGTACATTCTGTCAAGGCGGCGCGATAGCTTGCCATCGCCGCTGCCAGGTCAAGATTTTGCAACAAAGCCAAGCCTTTTTGCTGTTGCCAGATCAGGCTTTCGTGGCGATGGGATGATTTTTCCGCCAGATTTTCGGCCTCTTGCCAGGCTTGTTCGGCCTCTGCGGGTTGCTGCCGCGCGTAAAAACACCGCCCCAACAAGGCGAGATGATAGACCGAAGGCTTGAGATAAGCCGCCCGCGTCGCCATCGCCAGAGCCTGGGCCGAGACCTGGGCCAAGGCCTGGTCTCGCATGGCGGTGATTTTATCGGGGGCGGCGGCGGCGCGTTTTTCCGCCAGGTCGCTCAGGGCTAAATCGGCGGCGCAGGCAAAATAAGGCGCGGCCAGATCATGATAGAGCCGGTCGGATAAATCCTGGCGAAAATCGGACTCGCGTCCAACCTGGCGTAAGGCCTGCCAATAGGCCAGGCGATAGTTGCAATTTTCCGGTTGCTGCGCCAATACCCGCTCGAACCAGGGGATGCTGTCGCCATAACGCCCGGCTTGCAGGTAGAAATGGGCAATATTCGCCAAGCTTTGCGGGGAATGCGGGGCAAGCGACAGGCTGTGCTGGTAACATTGCTCGGCTTCTTGCCATAATTTATCCGGGGAAATGGGGGCAGGCGGGGCATTTTGACCCAATTTAGCGGCTTGGCGGGCCAATTGGGTCAATATATTGCCAAGATTGTTCCAAATCTCGGCCAAATTGGGGGCGCCCTCTAAGGCCAGGCGGTAACAGGCCTCGGCCTGGCGCAATTGCCGCAATTTTTGCCAACCATTGCCCAAATTCACCAAAGCCGGCACCGGCAGGGCGGTCGCTGGCCTTGACCTGGCGCGGTTGCCCGCCTCGCCATAGGGCAGGGCGAGACCGAGTTGTGTTATCACCGCCTCAATCAGGGCGATGCCGCTGGCAATCTCGCCCTGCTCGATTAAAATGCTGCCCAAGAGTTGCTGAGCATCAACATGGCCGGGATGGGCGAGCAGGATATTGCGATAGGCTTGCGCCGCCTCGGTCAATCGCCGGTCACGGTGCAGGCGCAGGGCCTCGGCAAATATAATGTCTTGGTTCAATCTAATTTCCTAAATTGCGTTCATGCGCTGGGGAATATATCCTCATTATGACCCCTCCTTCCTGCTTAGGAAGGGGGGGAAAGCGAAGCTTAGGGCGAAGCCCGTAGCGGAGCTTGGGGGGGTTGGTGATCGTATAAAACTTAATATCACGATCAATCTATTGCACCAAGTATTACACCAACCCCCCCAAGAAAAGCTAAGAATTTTTAGACAAAAAATTCTAGCTTTTCTATCCCCCCCTTCCTAAGCAGGAAGGGGGGGTCA
>JASGCR010000135.1 GCA_030054015.1 Candidatus Symbiobacter sp.
ACCAGAATCCAGAAAAGCCAGAAACCGTTGAATTTTCTGACTTTTTCTGGATTCTTCACTTGCCTTGCTAAGGCTTTTGCTAAAGCAAAAGCCAAGCGCGGCGACGCTCAGAATGACACTCCAGCTACTTATTCAGACCCTCCTTAAGGAAGGTCGGAATAAGTCTCAAAAACAAAAAAAGTGGCATTTGCGAGCGGGCGGCTTCGCCCGCGAAGCAATCCAGTAGCATATTGAAATTGCTAGATTTTTCTGGATTGCTTCGCGGCTGCGCCGCTCGCAAATGCGGGTCTCTTTGATTTAAAAACTGACTTATTCAGACCATCCTTAAGGAAAGTCTGAACAAGTCCTCAAAATCCCAAAACCACCGCGCCGTCCGCGAAGCGGGGCGCAGTTTTGTGCGGGATTCGCGGTACCTCTAATGACCGCGGCGGCATCCCACGCCATTGCTTCGCAATGGCTCTGGACAGGCCGTTGCCGCACTTATTCAGACCTTCCTCAAAAACCATTGGGCAGATGTAAAAGATTCACCTTTCCTTGTAACATATTGACATAACTGGTGACGGATAAATCGATTGCGGCATTTAGTCGCATGTCTTGCTGGTTAATTTTAACCTCGCGGCGGATAAATCCCAATAAATCGCGTTTGGCGGCCCCGACAAATTCCCCCAAATCTGGCGGATTTTCGCCAAAAAATCCCACCCGGTCGGCCCGTTCCGCCACCGCCATATCGACCAAAAACCGATAAGGTTCGATAAAATCGTCGGCCAGGTTAAATTCATTGCCGCTTTGGTGGTGACCGGCTCCCAACGCGCAATTTAACCCCGCCGCGACCAGGGAGCGCGCCACCATCGCCCGCAACACGGCATAACCGTAATTCAACCGCATATTGATGGGGTCGTCGGCCCCTTGTTTGCCGCGTTTGAACGGGGGAGGGAACAGATTTTGCCAATAATGTTTGGCGGCTTGGGCCTCGACATTATTGGGGTCGCCGTCTTTCACCTCGGTCGCCATTCGCTCCAACCGCAACGCCCCGTTGCGCTTTAATCCCCGCAAAGCAAAAGCCGAATTGGCAATTTTGGCTGCCACTAATTGTTGCCAGGCCTTTGATTTTTGCGGCGCGGCATCAAATTCAATTTGCAATCTGAGCCGTCCCACCGAAATGTAATTGCCCGCCAATGGCAATTGCAACGCGATGGGCAAATGGCGATCATCACAAACCAGGATAATCGCCTGTGCCTCGGCCAGGGCGGCCAGAACCGCCACCGACAAAGTGGCAATTTTGGATTCCAACATCAAAACCGCGATGTCGGCGGGCAAGACAAAGGCGGGGTCTTGCCCGTCGCGCTCGATCCGGATGCGACCAAGGTCAAGGCGCAAATGAGCCGGATTTTCAATCACCAACACGCGATGCTCACTCATGCGTCACCAATTCGTATTCGTAATTGAGTAAGCCTTTGCCTGATACGATTTGATTACCATCCGATGCATCCATTTGACCAAAATTGCGTGATTCATAGATATGCGTAAGGAAAACCTTTCCGCTCCCATGAATTTGCTGCACCACATATAATTTGCCGTCACGTTTGTCACGCAACGTATCTTTTTTATAGATACGGATCATGCCTGGCGGTTTGGGTTGGTGGCGGGTTTTCTCGGCATCGATGTTGGCGACGGCATTGGCAGAGACAAAATTTCCATTGCTGATCACCAATTCGATATAGGCATAACCATCGCGCAGATAATATTTGGTGTGTTGTTTATCCCGCCCGTGTTTTACGGTCACCAAATTGTCAGGATCGGCGGTAACAAATCCGCGACCAATCCGTTGTTTGCAAAACACTTTCTTGATTGGTTGTTGGCAGCGCGGATGCATGATCGGCTGGTCGAACAAAGATTGTTTCAAATCTTTATAGTCCAGGCCAGAGGCGAGGCGGCGATTGATCTCATGGCTTATGGCTTCGCGGGTTTCGATCGAGACAATATCGCCAATATTGCGCTCCATTTCGGTTACGGATTTACCCAACAGACCGATCACGCTGCTGCGGCTGGACAGCACCGGATTGCCCTTATTGTCGGCTTTTTCCGGAGGAACCCAGCGATAGGCCGTGGCCTGGGCAAACCGCCCGCCGACATAACGATCCGGTTTCACCGTAATGCGCGGATTGCGGATGATGTCGCGGGCGATGCGGCCCAGATGTTTTATCGGCGGATTGGGGGTGCGCAGTCGATTTTTTGTTTTTTTCTTCATCCTTTTTTCAAAGGATTCTTGGGTCTCCTCCGGCATTTTGGCCATCGGGCTTTCCGATAAAATTTTATACTCCCGCGCCATTTTTTGAAACATCCGCCGCGAGGTCATGGCGATGACCAAGGCATCGATGATGTGATGGCGATGGTCAATACGCTTGTCAATTTGCCGCGCAAAGTCAAAGCCAGGATAAGTGGCCTTATCCGCTTCACGTTCGTCTTTGGGAATTTTATGTCCCTCCAAATATTTGCGGAGCAGATCAAAATCGGCCTTGGTGATTTCCTTGACATCTGCCAATTTCTGGGTGGTGGGGTCAAAGGTGCCGCCAGTATCAAAGACTTTGCGGCCTTCTTCATAGCGGATTTCAGGGATGACGGTGTTTAATCCCCAATTGGCACGCAGCAATGACGTCATTTCTCCGCGCGATACCGAGACGCGGCCTGGGCAAAGCGGCTCCATCCAGTCCCTGGCGGCCTTGGCGATCCAGGCGGTTTGGTGGAATTGGCGGTCGGCAAACCCGGAAATGGAGTCGTCGGTTAACACCTCGGTCTCGAAATCTTCGAGCAGTAAGAGTTTCGCCTTGCGATGCTGGCCATTTTTCTCGAACCGCGCGGCGGCTTTTTTGACCTGAGCGAAACGGTCGGTTTGTCCCCAGGCTTGAAACGGCGTTCGGTTACGTTTTTCTTGGTTGCAATGTTGATGGGCCAACACGATTTCCGAGCGTTTGCGCCCGACCTGGGTCAGGCTTTTCGGAATAATATGGTCGATTTCTGTCTCTCCCTCGGACAGGGCCTGGTCAAGCGTGATGGTTTGACCGCAATAGGGGCAAAATTCGTTCTGTTCCGCCCACAGCAAATATTTGGTGATGCGCCGTTGGGTAGGGGCTTGACCGCGCTCGATAATGGCAAATTTGGCTTTGGTGCGCATTTTTTGGTTTTTGCCAATGTCGATCTCGCGTTCATTGCGGGCTTTTGGCCCCAGGCTCATCTCCCGCGCCATTTCAATCACGATCTCGGCGGGGGGGTAAGATATTTCTTCAATAATTTTATTCACGGCGATGCGGATTTGCCGCATGGCGACATCGACCGTGGCACTGCCGGTGAGGGGTGCCGGGGGAAGCATTTGGATAGACAATTCGGACTTAGGCACACAAACGCATCGGCGGGTGGTTTTTTCACGGTAACAAAAATGAATCGCCGATTCATTGTCGCCACGATCAAGTTTACAGGTTTTGGGATCGTTGAGGGATAGGTTTGGTTTGGGAACAAACTTCTCCATTTTTTCGTCACCACGATCAAGTTCACAGGTTTTCAGATCATTCGGGGTTTGGTTGGGTTTTGGCACATACCCTTCCATGTGATTCGCCAATCGATTCAATGCCTTAACACTATAACTGGCGCGACCGCTGGGGAATTTCATATTGGATAGACGGTTGAAACTTTGATGATGGCGGAGATGCTCGACAAAATCGAGAAGTTGCTGATTTTTGGCACGTTTCTCGGCGGTTTCCGTGTCGGTTTTGCCGTTAAAGCGGGGAAACCGATCCGGCCAATCGGCACTGGCAAACACATCCGGCGTAATGTCGGCCAGGAAATTGATCACGCTCACCTGGGTACTTTCCTCCATCACAGCAAATTCGTCATACAAAGTCGCGGCAAAATCGGGTTGGTTTTTACGCGCTGACGCATCCAATTCACGCCAGGCCGCCAGGGTTTCATTGCCCTGGATTTCATTGCGGTTGGAAGATTCCAGGTTAAGGCCACGATCAAACGGTTTGGGACAACCGGCCTGTCCGAGTGCCTCGATAATCTTGGCAAAACTAATTTTATCGTTGGTCTGGCACAAATGGCGAATGACCGATTTTTGTTCCGGCGACAAAAAGCGGGCTTGTTTGCCCGTACTCCAACGCATATCGGCAAGGGTTTTCTCAATCCGAAAGCGTTGAAACGCCATTTGCGCCTTGGGCGCGCGCGGCAGTGTCGGCTCTAACGGGCAGGTGCCAACCATCCCAGCCACGGATTTTAATGGGCGTTGATAAAATAATATATCAAGAAACGCTTGTTTTAATCGGTCGCCTGCCGATCCCTGGAGTTCGGCGTGAAATTTCGCCTGGGTTTGCCAAATTTGGTCAAATTCGGCTTCGACCATCTGGCGCAGGGCGTACAGATTGCGTTCGACATTGGCATTGGGATCGGATTTGGCCGTGGATTTGGTCGACTCCGCCGTATCTTCTAATTTTAATTTGGTGGATTTGCCGCGCAAATAACGATCTTGGTACAAATATTGTCCCAAAGTACGTGAACCCATTTCTTTGGCCAGTGAATTGGCCCCAAATTCGACTTCGCCCATTTTGCTTTCATCGCGGGGGCGAAATTCGCCCTTATAGCCGCGGCGTTTCGACAATCGAAGGATGATGCGCATAAGGTCGGGCAATTCGACGCGCTGGGTCGCGGCATCGCTGCGGAGTTTGGGCAGGGGGATGGCACCAGGTTGGTGAAATTCATCGCCCGGCGTGATCAATTTATGGCGGTAACCAAGTTCACGCAAAGCCATAAGCCGCCCGCTCCGCCGTGAAATTTGCCGCCGCGCCATACGCGCCAAACGGCGGGCAGTGTTTTTGGAGATCAAAGTGCCTTTATTATCCTCAACCGGTTCGTCAAACAGGCGCAGGCGATGGGTAAAATAGGCGTAATCCCCGTAAGTCGCTTCATTATTTTCGGGATCGGGATCGTTGGGGTCATCGACGGGAACGTCTTCATCGCGTACCGGTTGAAAGGCCATATCATCAAGTTCTATCGCCACCGCCGCGACCGAGGCGGTACCCACATCAATACCAATGCGATATTTTTTGGATTCGGACTGTAACATTTTGCTTGACTCCCTGGTTTGGGTGTGTTAGATGGTTAGTTATAGCAGATATTCCTCTGGGGAGAGGACTACCGGTAACAAAAATTCCCTTGCAAAAGGGGATTTGAAAATATGGACGGGGGAGTTCGCTCCTCCGTCTCATTTTTTTCGGTTGGTATTTTACATGTATCAGATTTTCCTTTTAATGCCGCCAATTTGACGATAGGGCTTGATTTTTACCGAGGTTTCGACTAAGTTGGGGATACAAGACGATGAATTCTCTTCTTTGGTTCCGGTATCCCCCTCGTGTAATATCTGCTATCATGAAATACCTATTTTCGTGGAAAACCAAGGAAAGAATGGATGAGATTGTAAATAAAATTTGAAAACAGGCATAGTTTTGTTATTTATAACAAAACTATGCCCATTGTGTCGGTAGAGTGCTTAACTTCGGTAATGTTAACTTCGTTAGGATTAAGTTTAAATGTAAAAATTAGAGTTGCCGGTTGATTATCGGATGACAAATAATCTAATTTAGTCACATAATCCCCATTTGGCAGTTTGGTTGAATTACCAACTGGGTCAGAGGCTATTTTGATTTTGAACTCCCCAAAATCTTCAAGGTCAATGAAGGCAGCTACATTTGGCTCTTCGATTATAGTAAGCATTTTAATTACCTCTGGTTAAGCTTTGTAAAGCCGAAATCTGTTCCCCAAAGAAGAGATGCAGTTTGTGTTCTTTACCAAAAGATTTTTGCAGTGTCAAGAAAAAAATCATCGTAAGAAAAATGGCCTTTGCAAACGGGCGTAAACGCCAGTTCGCAAAGGCCATTGGTTTTTGCTTGTGAGACTCCTTAAGGCAATGATGAGGGCGGTTTGCAAACCCGCCGCGCTAACCAAAAGCGTCATTACCCGCTGTCCAACCCAAAAGCGACAAAAAAAGAGCGTCATTACCCGCCGGACGGCAAGCGGGAATCCGCTTGCCGTCCGAGTCGGGGCCTGTCCCCCGCCCGTGACGTAAGTCACGGGTCGGGGGAAAGCCCCCAGGAGTATTACTTCCACAATATTCCTGGGGGATTACCCGACTCGAAATATCCGTGTTCCACGGATATTTCGGCGG
>JASGCR010000136.1 GCA_030054015.1 Candidatus Symbiobacter sp.
GCCAAGCGCGGCGACGCTCAGAATGACACTCTTAGGACTTGTTCAGAGGTTCCTTTAGAAGGGGGTCATAAAGGCGAATTTTCTAGGACACGGGGTATATCACCGAAACACCCTGGCAAAGATATAATCAATTTGATTAATAAGACCTGGGATTTTACTTAAAAAATCGGCCTTAGCATCAGAATCAAAGGGTTTGCCAAAAATTTCTTGGTAAATTAGGGCGATTTTATTGTCCGCATCTAAATCATTGCGAAAAACGTATTTCTGCACGACGCGGTAGGCATCTTCACGCACGGCCCCTTTTTTCACCAAAAAGAGCATCAAATCTTGCGACCAATCTTGTTGGGAGGATTGTTGCATATTTTTGCGCATGGTCTCGGCAAAAACCTCCAACCCGTCCACCAACCCGGCCAAACGCGCCAGGGCAAAATCGAGCGTGATGGTGGCATCGGGGGCGATCATGCGCTCAACCGAGCTGTGCGAAATGTCGCGCTCGTGCCACAAAGCCACATTCTCCAGTGCCGGCGTGACCATTGACCGCACCATCCGCGCCAGGCCGCACAGATTTTCCGACAAAATCGGGTTGCGTTTATGCGGCATGGCGGACGAGCCTTTTTGCCCTGGCGTGAATTTCTCCATCACCTCGCCGACTTCGCTGCGTTGCAGGTGGCGGATTTCGGTGGCAAGCCGTTCAATCGAGCTGGCAATCACCCCCAAAGCGGCAAAAAACGCGGCATGGCGGTCGCGCGGGATCACCTGGGTGGCAATGGTTTCCGGCTGTAAACCCAATTGCGCCGCCACATATTCCTCGATATCCGGGGGGATATGGGCATAGGTTCCCACCGCGCCGGATATTTTGCAGGTGGCAATTTCATGGCGGGCGGCGACCAGACGCTCTCGGTTGCGTTGGAACTCGGCGTAAAATCCCGCCAATTTCAGGCCAAAACTGGTCGGCTCGGCATGAATGCCATGCGACCGCCCAATCATCGGCGTGTATTTATGCTCATGCGCACGACGGTGCAGGGCCGCCAAAACCTGGTCGATGCCGTTTAACAAATGATCGCTGGCTTGCGTCAATTGCAAAGCCAAACTAGTATCCAACACATCCGACGAAGTCATGCCGTAATGAAGGAACCGCGCCGATTCCCCCACTTGTTCGGTGATCGAGGTCAAAAAGGCAATCACGTCATGTTTGGTTTCGCGCTCGATCTCATCGATGCGTTCGGGGTGGATCAATTTTTCCAGGCCGCCTTGTTGGTTGGCCGCGGTGCGCACGACCGCCGCCGCATCTTCGGGGATAATCCCCAAGGCAAACATTTTCTCAGCCGCCAGAATTTCGATCTCAAGCCAGAGTTTGTAACGGTTTTCCGGTTGCCATATTTTTACCAATTCCGGACGGGAATAGCGTGGGATCATGATTGGGTTCCAAATTTATAAAGGGCTAAATCAAATGGGCGTAAATAAAGATGGGTTATCGCGTTTAAATTGTTCAAGTTGCGATAGAAGATGGGGCAGATGTTGTTGTAATACCGACCACATGATGTTTAAATTTATCCCAAAGTATCCGTGAATGATGTGATTTCTCATTCCGATTATATTGTTCCATTCTATAGTTTCCATTTGATTGGTTATATCTTCTGGAAGGTTATTGCTGGCTTCACCGACCACACAAATATTCCACAACAGCGCATCAATTAATAATTGATCTGTGAATATATCGTTAAAACTTTTGTCGCGCACATAGTCCAAAGCCCGATAGCCATGAAGTAAAATTTCCTCGAAAAATAAGGTCCAATCACGCGACATAAATGGCATCTTTCATGATCTTTGACTTTAACTCTTGACGGATCGTATCAAACGTACCCATATCGACCATGACCGACAAATTTTCTTCGAGATAATTTTTCAACCCACAAAAATTGGTTAAATTTTCGGGATGCTTAAACTCCACCAAAAGATCAAGGTCACTATCCGCCGCCGCTTCATCGCGGGCGGTGGAACCGAATATGGCCAATTGCTTGACATCGAATCGCTCGGTCATCACCGGCAATTGCGCCCTTAAAAAGGATAAAGCTTCGGATTTTTGCATGATGCCTATTTCCCCAATTCGCCCAGAATCGCATCGCCCATCGCGCTGGTGGAAATTTTGCTGGTGCCGGCGGAGTAAATATCGGCGGTGCGCAGTCCGCGCGCCAACACGGCTTTGATGGCATTTTCGACCTGGTCGGCCAACCCATCCAAATTAAACGAATAGCGCAAGGCCATGGTGAAACTTAGAATCGTCGCCAAGGGATTGGCGATATTTTGCCCGGCAATGTCGGGGGCGGAGCCATGCACCGGTTCATACATGGCGCGGCGATGGCCCTTGGCATCCGCTGCTCCCAACGAAGCCGACGGCAACATCCCCAACGATCCGGTGAGCATGGCGGCGCAATCGGATAAAATATCGCCAAACAAATTATCGGTGACAATCACGTCAAATTGTTTGGGCCGCCGCACCAATTGCATGGCGCAGTTATCGGCATACATATGTTGCAATTCGATGGTCGGGAAATCTTTGGCGTGGATTTTGCTAACAATTTCGCGCCACAACACGCCGGATTCCATGACATTGGCTTTTTCGACCGAATGCACCAATTTCCGCCGTTTTCCCGCGAGTTCAAACCCCACCCGCGCAATGCGGTCAATTTCCGGCGTGGTATAGACCTGGGTGTTAAAGCCGCGTTTGTCGCCATTGGCCAGGGTTTCAATCCCGCGCGGCTCGCCAAAATACACGCCGCCAGTCAGTTCGCGCAGAATGATAATATCCAAACCCTGCACCAAATTCGGCTTTAACGAGGAGGCATCAACCAGCGCATCAAACACATAGGCCGGGCGAATATTGGCAAACAGCCCCAAATCTTTGCGCAGCCGCAAAAGGCCGCGTTCGGGTTTCTGGGCAAAGGGCAGATTGTCCCATTTCGGGCCACCCACCGCCCCCAGCAACACCACATCGGCGCGCATCGCATCATCCATCGTGGCATCGGTAATCGGCGTACCATGCGCGTCAATCGCTGCTCCGCCTGCCAAACCCATGGTTATTTTGGCGTTAAAATTGCGGTGCTGTCCCAACCAATCAATGATGCGGCGCAATTGCCCCATCACTTCGGGGCCAATCCCATCACCAGGCAGCATCAGGATGTTTTTTTCCGGGTTCGACATATTTTCTCTCAATTCATAAAGGTTTTAGGGGTTGTTTCATCAATCATTTTCTACATCGGCGAGCAAATTTCAACCAATAATCCATCCGGGCAACGCACATAGGCGACCATTTGCCCCCAAGGTTTGGTTTTGGGCGGCGCGATTGATTGAGCCCCCGCCGCCACCGCGCGGTCATAGGCCGCCTTGACGTTGTCGGTGGTTAATCCCACCTCCATACCGAGCGGGGTTTTGCCCTGGTCGGCGGCGACATAGCCATCGGGCAGATTCCCCCGTCCCAGCTCATGGCTGGCAAAAGCGAGAGCGGTCTCGCCCGTCACCAATTCGCCATAACCCGATTCATGGTAGAATTTTCTTTCTAACCCAAAGGCTTTGTGCATAAAATCCAGCGAGGCATCCACGTCTTTGACATAAAGGATGGTGTACTTAAATTGCATGTTTGCTCTCCCGTGACCGTAAATTATTCACTCGATCCAGAATTATATTTTAATAGCCGATGCCAATTGATGATCCCGTGATCGCAAAATTGATCAACGAAAGCGGCGGTAAACATGTTTAATTTCTCGGTATAAATCATATCAAGTTGGTCGCTGCGTTGCTTCGCATTATAACCCAAAGGCTCAATAATGTCGCAATATAATGTTTGGCTGCCGCCAGAAATAAGTTCCCAAAACCGCTGCCCGCATAATTTAAGGTGGCTGCCTTTGTTTGGGGTATTTTCAATACCATAACAACAGCCTTCGATACAGGTGACCGTTTTGCCGACAAAACCGCCCGAACTTGATAAGGTCTTTTTGGCCGCGTTAAAATGGGCGACCAAATTTTTAACCTGGCTTGAATTACCCCAATTTGGCCCCGATTTGATGCTGATCAGAAATTTGTGGTCGCCTTGCTCAAATTCGAGATCAATGCCAACGATCCCAGATTTCCGACCCCCTAATGCCAAATGACAAACGTAAATGGCGATATTTTCCAGGAAATTGCCAAACGTCGTTTCTTCCCCGCTTGATACGGTTGCGTCGAGAACCGATTTAACCAAATCAGAGGCGTTATTGCTGCCCTTGGCCCGAAATAAATACGGATTTTTGCGACGAATTATGTGTTCAAATTTTAAGTCCTTTAATTTGGCAATTTTACGCTCATGAAATTGACCATCGACATTGGCGGCGATGTAATCATTAACTTCTTTGAGGTTAAATCCATTCATGTTCCCCATCCCCAGACTTGGATAACCCCATTTTTTGCGCCACCTGTTCACAATATTGGGCCGATATTTCAATGCCCATGGCGTGCCTTGATAAATGTCGCGCTGCCGCCAAACTGGTTCCTGATCCGCAAAAGGGATCAAGCACAACGTCGCCGGATTGGGTGAATAATTTGATAAACCATTCCGGTAAGTCTTTGGGGAAGACGGCACTATGGTCTTTATTGCCGCATTCGGTGGCCATATGCAGGACATTGGTCGGATAGGCCAGGCTTCGTCCAAGCCAATTTTCGATTTTTTTGCCAAAGCCACTGTTCGATTTTGACTCGTCACGGATACGATCTGTCTCGCTTAGATTGCGGAGACGATCTTTGGTCCAATCCCCCATCGGCACCATGACATTTTCTTGGTACATGGCGAATTTCTTTTGTTTGGTAAAATGCAGGCAACGCTCCCATGCATCCCGAAACCGATTCGGCCATTTGCCTGGATAACAATTTTTTTTATGCCAAACATATTCTTCGGTCCAGAGCCACCCCCGTTTGCGCATGGCGATGATTAATTCAAGCACATAAGTGTGTCTTTCGCCATTGACCACACGTTCTTTGATGTTCAAGACAAACGACCCGGTGGGTTTCAACACGCGGAATAATTCATCGGCAATTGGCAAAAACCATTCCACGTAATTATCAGGATGAATTCCGCCATAAGAACGATGGCGCTGGTCGCTATAAGGCGGTGACGTGACAATTAAATCGACTGAATTATCGGCCATGCTTGGCAATACGTGAATACAATCCCCATTGATTAATTTGAGGCTTGTCTCACGCTGCCGCTTTTTGGCATAGGACTGAGAGTGACCATCTTCTGGCTCGAACAAGGCGAGTGTTTCTTCTGAGATTCTGGTCATGTGAACTTCTCTCTTTTCCTATCAATCCGATACTACGCCGCCTTGATCGGGCTGTTCAAAAAGGCAAATTCGCCGCGATCCCGTTTTTCATAGGAGTCAATCGCCGGTTTATGGGCTAGGCTTTCGCCAATTTCGTCAAGCCCGTTTAACAAAGCATGTTTGTGCGCGGCGGCGATTTGGAAATGGATCACTTCGCCATTGGGGCGGCTGATGGTTTGTGATTCTAGGTCAATCGCCAGGCGGGCATTCGCGCCTTTGCGGGCATCCTCCATCAATGCCGCGACCTGGTCAGGCGGCAAAGCTATCGGCAAAATCCCGTTCTTAAAGCAATTATTGTGAAAAATATCGGCGAAACTCTCAGCGATGATCACCCGAATGCCAAAATCGTTCAAGGCCCAGGGCGCATGTTCGCGGCTTGAACCACAGCCAAAATTCGCCCCCGCGACCAAAATTTGCGCTTGCCGATAGGGGGCTTGGTTGAGGACGAATTCGGGTTTTTCCTGGCCCCGATCGTCATAGCGCATTTCGAAAAACAGGCTTTTCCCCAAGCCGGTACGCTTGATGGTTTTCAAAAACTGTTTGGGAATCAACATATCAGTGTCGATATTGACAATCGGCAACGGCGCGGCCACGCCGGTTAATTGGGTAAATTTTTGCATATTTGCCTCGGATGACAGAGAAGGTACGGATCGTTCACACTGTACCAGATTAGCACCCGCGCGGCAACGAGTCTGTCCTCAGCCCTTGCCACCCCTCAATATTAAAAAGAAAGAGCGTCAAAAAAGGGAGCGTCAGAAAAAAAGGGAGCGTCAGAAAAAAAGGGAGCGTCAGAAAAAAAGGGAGCGTCATTACCCGCCGGACGGCAAGCGGGAATCCGCTTGCCGTCCGAGTCGGG
>JASGCR010000137.1 GCA_030054015.1 Candidatus Symbiobacter sp.
GAATAATCCTCCTGGGGGATTACCCGACAGATTTATGCCGCTTTGCGGCAAAAATCTGCGGGTAATGACGCTCTTCCTTTTAATACCCGCAACGTAACCAAAGAGCGTCAAAAAAGGGAGCGTCATTACCCGCCGCCTTATTCGTGGAACGAATAAGGCGAGTCGGGTAATCCCCCAGGAGTTTTGGGAATAATCCTCCTGGGGGATTACCCGACTCGAAATATCCGTGTTCCACGGATATTTCGGCGGGTAATGACGCTCTTTTTTTTGCCGCTCCCTTTTTAAGCGGGTAATGACGCTCCCTTTTTGCCGCTCCCTTTTTAAGCGGGTAATGACGCTCTTGTTTTTTTGCCGCATCCCAGACTTGAACCTTTTGGGATAACCTGGTAGGACTGGTATAACTGCAAAACAATCACGTAATTTGAGAGGCTTAGGGACACTTGTTAAATAATCGCATCAAGAATTTTGACGATTACCCCTTTCGCCGTCTGGCGCGATTGCTGGACGGCATCGCCCCCCCTATGACGCTGTCGCCAGTGTCGATGGCGGTGGGCGAGCCGCAATTGGGGATGCCTGACCTGGCGGTGACGGCCATGATGGCCGCGCGTGCGGGATGGGGCAAATATGCCCAAAATGGCGGTACGCCTGAATTACGCGCGGCGATAGCGGCCTGGATCAACCGCCGCTATGATCTGCCGACTGGGTTTTTCACGGCGGAAAAACATCTGATGCCGGTGCCGGGCAGCCGCGCGGGCTTGTTTATGGCCGCCCTGGCCTGTGTCCCCGAAGCCAAACCAGACACCAACCACAAGCCGGTGGTGATGATGCCCAACCCGTTTTACCAAGTTTATTACGGGGCGGCGATATTGGCGGGAGCCGAGCCGGTCTTGGTCGCCGCCGATGCCAAAAACCAATTTTTACCCGATTTTGTCGGCTTGCCTGACGAGATATGGGCGCGATGTGCGATGATTTATCTCTGTTCGCCCGCCAATCCGCAGGGAAACGTCGCCAGCCCGGCCTATCTTAAACAACTCCTGACCAAGGCGCGGCAATGGCAGGCGACTCTGGTGTTGGATGAATGTTATTCCGAGGTGTATGACCACACCCCGCCCGTGGGCGGTTTAACCATCGCCTATCAAAACGGCGAAAATCTCAAAAACCTGGTGGTGTTTAATTCATTGTCGAAACGCTCCTCGGCACCGGGATTGCGGTCGGGTTATGCGGCGGGGGATGCGGATGTGATGGCGGCCTTGGGGCGGGTGTTGGATTATGGCGGGACGCCCTTGCCTTTGCCGGTGCAAGCCGCCTCGGTCGCTTTGTGGCATGACGAAGCCCATGTTACGGCGATGCGCGCCCATTATCGGGAAAATTTCGCGCGGGCGCAGGCGATTTTGGGAAATCGCTTTGGCATGTACCGTCCCGATGGCGGATTTTTTCTGTGGCTCAGCGTCGGCAATGGCGAGCAGGCGGCGCAAAAATTATGGCGCGAAGCCCATTTGCGGGTGGTGCCGGGCGCGTATTTCGCTGGGAATTCCTGGCAACCAGGCGGCAACGGCAAAAACCCCGGTCAAGAATTTATCCGCGTCGCCCTGGTTCATGCCGCCAATGTCACCGAACAAGGCCTGCGCCGCCTGGTCGATGTGTTGGGTTAGGGAGGGGAGACATGTTTGACGATTATGCCCCAAAAAATCCATATTTCGTGCTGCCGCGCGGCACGATGCGCTATGTCCGACAAGGGATCGAGGGTTTGTGCGGCCTGGCCGTGATGATGCTGGCGGTGGGATGGTTGCTATCGGCCCTGAGTTATCACCCCACCGACCCGTCGCCCTTGCGGGCGGTGGCGGGCCCGGTGCAAAATTGGCTGGGGCCGGTGGGGGCGGGTTTGGCCGATATTGGAAGGCAATCCTTTGGCTATGCCTGGTATCTGCCGATTGCGGTGCTGGTGGTCTGGGGCTGGCGGCTGTTTGATCACCGTCCGATGCCGCAATTTTGGACGAAATTGGCGGCGTTTGGGCTGGCTTTGCTGTTGGCTGCGGTGGCGCTGGGCTGTTTTGCGCCCCGCGCTGGCGGGATGATTGGCGTGTTGGCGGCGCAGCAAGCCCATAACTGGGTGCCGGTGCTGGGCGGCGGCGTGATTGCGGGGTTGATGACACTATGTGCCTTGGCGAGTCTGGTCGCTTTGGCGTATAGTTTTGGCTGCTCGCGCCAAGAATGGCAGGTTTTTGGGGCCAGGGCGGGTGCATGGACTGGGCATCACAGCCGCCAAGCCGCCACCTGGACCGGGCGCGGTCTCACGCTGACCGCGCGGGCGAGCCAGGCCTCGGCGCGGCGATGGGGTACCCAGGCCTGGACCGGTGCCGCCCGGTTTTTGTCACAGCCTGGTTTGTCGCGGTCTGGTGTTTTGAGGTCTGGCGCATTATGGGCAAAATTTGGCCGCCGAAATAGGGCGAGTGCCGCCGCATCCCAACCGCTTCCCCCCGCAACCGAAGCAGCGCGCATGACGGCCGCGAGCCATTTTGCCACCGACATGGAAACCAGCCCGGAAGCCAACCCGGAAGCGACATATAACGGACTCCCGCCAGAGGCGGCAAGCCTCGACCCATCGACTCCGCCCTCCTCCTCCCCCTCCCCCTCCCCCTCCCCGTCCCCGGATTTGTTTTCATCGCTTGACCAGGGGTTTAACCAGGGACTTAACCAGGGTCTTCACCAGGCGCATGGTCACGCGCCGGGCGAAGAAGCCGAAGAATTGGCGGAAGACTCGCCGCCGTCGCCGGAGGAATCTTTTGCGCCGTCCCGCTTATCCTCAAACAACGCCGCCGCCATGACCGCCGCGGCGGATGCGCGGGGCAATGCCATAAATTATGCAATGGCGGCGGAGCCAGAAAGCGATGCCCTCGCCGCCCAAGCCCCGTTTACCGCCGCTTTTGCTGCGGCGAAGCGGGTGCATGACCCGTATTTAACCGCCCTGCGGCCGCAAATGCCGCCGCCGCCAAATGCCGCCGCGCCGTCCCCGTTTTCCCAGGTGTCCCAGGCGACCCAGGTATCCCAGCGGCCCCAGGTCTCCCCGTTTTCTCAGATGTCCCAGGCCGCCCAGGCCACCCAGCTCGATAACGCCCCCCCCATCGCAACGGGCGCAACAGGCGCAACGGGCGCAACCGCTCCCATCGGGCAAAATTTCGCCCGTTCGCTCAGCGATGCCTATCAGCACCAGATGCGTCCAACCGCGCCGCCACCGATGGCCGCCTCGGACAGCCCTTGGTTTGAGGGATCGTCTTCGCAGGCCCCGCACGGGGACGGGGCCTGGCACGATACCCTCCCTCCCGCGGTCGAGGAATTGGCGGATGATTCCTGGCAATTGCCCGGTCAAGGGCCGGTCGAGCAACGGGTGGCTTCGTCTGGATTTTCGCCCGCATCCACGCCCGTAGATGCTTGGCAATTGCCCGCGATTTCTTTTTTGACCAAACGCCCCGCCAGCGAAGATAACGATCTGGATGGCGAAGACCATGATTTCATTGCCCGCCAATTAGAAGCCGAACTCGCCAATTTCAATGTCTATGGCGATGTCGTCAATTTCCGGCCCGGCCCAGTCGTGACGTTGTACGAATTTGAACCCGCCCCAGGCATCAAAACCGCCCAGGTCATAAAATTGGCGGATGATTTGGCGCGGGCCATGAGCGCAATTGCCGTACGCATCGCCGTCGTGCCGGGACGCAGCGTGTTTGGGATTGAATTGCCCAATCTGCGCCGCCGCAAAGTCTATCTCCGCGATGTTTTGGAAAGCGAGGCCTGGCACCATAACGAGCATAAATTGCCGCTTGCCCTCGGCAAGGATATTGGCGGGATGCCGGTCTTGGTTGACCTCGCCAAAATGCCGCATCTTTTGATCGCCGGCACCACCGGTTCGGGCAAGTCGGTCGGCATCAACACCATGATTTTGTCGTTGCTTTATCGTTTGTCGCCCAGCCAATGCCGCATGATCATGATCGATCCCAAAATGTTGGAATTGTCGGTTTATGAAGGCATTCCCCATTTGCTCGCCCCGGTCGTGACCGATCCCAAAAAAGCGGTGGTGGCGTTGAAATGGGCGGTACGCGAGATGGAACAACGCTATAATGTTATGAAAGAATTGGGCGTACGGGACATTGACAGCTATAACCGCCGCATCGGCGAATTGGCCGCGAGTGGGGCCATGCCCACCCGCCAGGTGGTGGTCGGATTTGACCGCACGACCGGCGAAAAACAAATGGGCGAGCGACCGATTAAACTCGAACCCTATCCCAAAATCGTCATCATTGTGGATGAATTGGCCGATTTGATGATTGTCGCCGGCAAAGAAATCGAAGGCTCGATCCAGCGTCTGGCCCAGATGGCACGCGCCGCCGGCATTCATTTGGTGATGGCGACGCAACGCCCCTCGGTCGATGTGATCACCGGCACCATCAAAACCAATTTCCCCACCCGCATTTCGTTCTATCTCGCCTCAACCACCGACAGCCGTACGATTTTGGGCGTGAACGGGGCCGAACAGCTTTTGGGTCAGGGCGATATGTTGTATATGATGGGCGGCGGTCGCATCAAACGGGTGCATGGGCCCTTTGTCACCGAGGGCGAAGTCGAAGAAATTGTCGCGGCTTTGAAAGCCCAATCGAGTCCGCAATTTGCCCAAAAACTCAATTTCGATGACGAATTGGATGAGGAGGAGGGCAATAACGCCGCCGCCGTCCGCCTCGGCAGCGATGACGAAGGCGAAGGCGAACTCTATGATCGCGCCATTCAGGTCGTCGCCCGCACCGGCAAAGCGACCACCAGCTCGATCCAACGTCATTTGCGCATCGGCTATAACCGCGCCGCCACCTTAATCGAGCGGATGGAGGATGAGGGGCTGATTGGCCCGCAACTGAACCAGGGCGGCAAGCGCGAGATCATGATCCCGCGCCAACGCGGTGCCAATTATGATTTTTCGCCCGATAATGATTGACCCCTCTGGTCACAACCCCAAGGGAGGATAAGATGAAATTTGGTCGGAAAATCCGCGTTTTCGGGCTGTGGCTTGGTTTAATTCAGGGGGCATCGCATCTGGCATCGCCTATGGCTTGGGGACAGAATGCCGCCGCGCCGCGCCCCAGTCCTAATCCAACGGTTCTTGGCCCAACGGTTCTTAACCCAACGGTTTTTCACCCCACCCCGCAAGACCGCGCCGCGATTGCCTTGATCGAGGGGTATTTGACCCGTCTGACCTCTTTCACCGCCCGTTTTACCCAGCTTAACCAAGATGGCGGCAAAGACACCGGCGTGTTTTATTGCCTGCGCCAAGCCGGCGCGTCCGGAAAACTGCGGATTGATTATGACAAACCCAACCCGATCAGCCTGATTACCGCGCATGGCATGTTGGTTTATATCGACCGCCAGCGCGATGAAGGCACTTATATCCCGCTCGATTCCAGCCTGGTCGGTTTGTTTGCCGAGCCGGTCATCCATTTCGGCGATAAAATCAGCGTGACCAGCCTGGGACAGCGCGGCGACCTCATCACCATCGGCCTCAGCGCAGCCGACACTCCCGATTTTGGCGAGGCGATGCTGTCTTTTCGCCGCCTGGGGGGCAATGACATCGCCCTGGCCGGTTGGCAGGTACTTGATGGCAGTGGCAACCGCACCGAAGTGGCAATCACCAGCCTGGTCAAGGGCATCCCCGACACCCCCAATTTGTTCAATTATGTACCGCCGCAAATGCGCGGCCATGGCGGGCGCAATTAGGGCCTGATGGCAAAGATGATAGGGTATAATATAATTCCGCCTTCCTGCTTAGGGAAGGTCTGATTAAGTCTAGTTTTACCCCCCTTCTTTAGGAAAGTCTGATTAAGTCGATAAACGCTTATGACCCCCCCTTCCTGCTTAGGAAGGGGGGGATAGAAAAGCTTGAATTTTTGTAAAAAATTCATAGCTTTTCTTGGGGGGGTTGGTGCAAGATATTGATTCTGATCAGATTTTTACCATCACCAACCCCCCCGACCTATCCTAGGCGGCAAGCCGCCAAGGATAGGTTCCCCCCCCTTCCTAAGCAGGAAGGGGGGGTCAGTACGACTTAATCAGACTTTCCTTTAGGAACCTCCGAACAAGTCGAAAAATTGTTTACCCCCCCCTTCTTTAGGAAGGTCTGAATAAGTAGTCGGAGTGTCATTCTGAGGTTAGAAAAGTCCGCGC
>JASGCR010000001.1:0-13106 GCA_030054015.1 Candidatus Symbiobacter sp.
ATTTATGCCGCTTCGCGGCAAAAATCTGCGGGTAATGACGCTCCTGGTTTTAGGAATATAAAATTTGCCCGACCTTAACCCCCGCGTGACCCCATGACCGAATTGAAAAAAATCCCCAATATCCATGCCGGTGACGACAGCACCGACCCCACGATCAAAACCTATTCGATGAATTTCGGGCCGCAACATCCGGCGGCGCATGGGGTGTTGCGCCTGGTGTTGGAATTGGATGGCGAAATTGTCGAACGGGCTGATCCGCATATCGGATTGCTGCATCGCGGCACCGAGAAATTGATCGAATATAAAACCTATATGCAGGCAGTGCCGTATTTTGATCGGCTCGATTACGTGTCACCAATGTGCCAGGAACATGCCTTTGCCCTGGCGGTGGAGGAATTGCTCGGCATCAAGTCGCCGCCGCGCGCCCAGGTCATACGCGTGTTGTTTTCCGAGATTACGCGTGTGCTCAATCACTTGCTCAATGTCACGGCCTTTGCGCTTGATGTTGGGGCAATAACGCCGTTGCTGTGGGGATTTGAACAGCGCGAAATCTTGATGGGGTTTTACGAGCGCGTGTCGGGGGCGCGGCTTCATGCCAATTATTTCCGGCCCGGCGGGGTGGCGGCGGATTTGCCGCACGGCCTGGCCGAGGATATTGCCGAATGGAGTAAGAATTTCCCCAAATTAATCGATGACCTCGAAGGATTACTGACCGAAAACCGCATATTCAAGCAACGCACGGTCGGAATTGGGGCCTTTAATGCCGCCGAGGCCGAGGCCTGGGGCTTTACCGGCCCGGTGCTGCGTTCGGCGGGGGTGGCCTGGGATTTGCGCAAAGCCCAACCCTATGACGGCTATGAAAATTATCAATTCGACATACCGGTCGGGCAACATGGCGATTGTTATGACCGCTATTTAATCCGCGTCGCCGAAATGCGGCAATCCAAGGCGATTATCGACCAGGCCTTGGTGCGCTTGGCGGCGACCCCTGGCGAAGTGCGGATTTCCGACCGCAAAATCACCCCACCCGCCCGCAATGAAATGAAATTATCGATGGAGGCCTTGATCCATCATTTCAAACTCTATACCGAGGGCTATCACGTTCCCGCCGGCGAAATTTACCGCGCGGTCGAAGCCCCCAAGGGCGAATTTGGCGTTTATTTGATCAGCGATGGCAGCAACCGCCCCTATCGCTGCAAAATCCGGGCGCCGGGCTTTGCCTTTTTGCAGGCCACCGAGTTTCTAGCCAAAGGCCACATGCTGGCCGATCTGGTGGCGATCATTGGATCGCTCGATATTGTGTTTGGGGAGATTGACCGATGAGTACCCATACTGTGGCAAAACCAAGTGATGCATCGGAAAAATTTGCATTTTCCGCCGCCAATCAGTCCGAAGTTCAAAAACATTTGGGAAAATATCCGGCGGGACGCCAGGCCTCGGCGGTGATGCCGCTTTTGACCCTGGCCCAGGCGCAAATTGGCGGCTGGTTGACTGTGGCGGCGATGAATGAAGTGGCTTCTATCCTCGACATGCCGCCCGCCCGCGTGTACGAAGTCGCCAGTTTCTACACCATGTATCGCCACGCCCCGGTCGGCAAGCATGTGGTCGAAATTTGCACCACCACCCCCTGTATGCTGCGCGGCAGCGACAAAATTGTCGCGGCCTGCGAGCGGCATTTGGGCATAAAATTGGGCGAAAATACCAGTAATGGCCTATTTACCCTGCACGAGGTCGAATGTTTGGGGGCCTGCGTCAATGCTCCCATGATGCAAATCGGCAGCGATACGTACGAGGATTTAACCGCCGAGACCGCCATCGCCGTGCTGGATTTACTCGCCGCCGGCAAAGCCCCCTCGCCCGGCCCGCAATCGGGTCGCCACAGTTCGGAGCCAATGAAGTAAGGGGGAAGTAAATGGTCAACGTGCCATCAGTTAATTTTAGCCCAAATGGAAAGGATGTGCTTGGTCTAGGCCAGGCAGCCGCCTCTGTACCCGCTACGGTTGATTCAGTGAGTGGATTATTAGCCAGGGTTGGATTTTATTATCCAAAATATAAAGAGTTGCTGTCAAATGCAAGATTAATCGAGTCTAATAATAAATTGCAAATCGCAAAGAATAATGCCGAAATTCGGTCATTAGAATCGCAAAATTTACCCTCACAAAACCTTGATTCAAAATCGAGTGCATTTGTTATTAACGGGCAAATTATTCAGTTGAGTGATGTCGCCGCACGAGGTTTGTTAAGTTCATTGACAGAAAATGAATTTCATCAAATTAACCGCGAGGCAATCATCGATGAGGCTATAAATCATATCAATCAAGATGCAAAACCCGATGATGTCAATAGCGATTTTTTAAGTGATTTTTTGGATAAGACTAAAAACGTTTCGGAGCCTAGCGTTCGCAAACATTGGGCGAAATTATTTGCTGGTGAAATAAATAAACCAGGGTCATTTTCAAAACGTACGTTGAATATTTTATTACAAATGGATCAACAAGATGCCATAGATTTTGCCAATCTGTGCAATTTTGTGGTTTATCTTGCCCTTGATAGCAATAGGCTTAAATCAAAAGAAATTCCACAAGATCAACAAAATCAAATTCAATTTTCTCTGAATTATATTGATGAAAAAACCAGAAATTATATAATTAATCTAAATCAACCTCGACTTTTGATTTTAGACAGCAATGATCATATTTATATGGATAATGGAATAAATTACAATACGATTCAGAACCTAAGTGTATTAGGCCTAATAAAATTTGATCCATTAGCAGGATTTACCGCACGTTTTGATAAGGATTATTTAGTTCATAATGTGTATTTCGATAAATCTATAAGTTATTACTTGCATAGAAAAGAATTAATTTATCCACCACCTGATCCTAAATATAAGGATTATCCAGTTGAGGCGGAAATTACTCGAACAGGGCTGGAACTTTTTCAATTGGTAGAGCGCAAACCCATTGAAGGATTTTTGGATTATTATGCAACAAAAATACCTGAGTTGCATAACCAGATTCTTTAAAACATCTATTTATATGTAACTTTTAATCAAAAAACGCAAGCATTTGCAAGGGTTGCAATAGTATAATTGTCAGGCCAGGAATGCGTCTTCACCCGCCGCTTGCGTAGCAAGCGAGTCGGGTGATCCAGCTTGCTCGAAATGTCTATTTCGAGCAAAAAAATTAATTTTTGACGCGCAGACGCGCGTCAAAGCTGGATCACCCGACGCGCTTGCTACGCAAGCGGCGGGTGAAGACGCTCTCACTCAACCTCTGATAGTTTTGGTTCAGCCTCTAAGGAAAGGGGTGAGTAAGTCCTAAAAAAAAGCGTCATTACCCGCCGGACTGCAAGCGGGAATCCGCTTGCAGTCCGAGTCGGGTAATCCCCCAGGCATTTTAAGGAATAATCCTCCTGGGGGATTCCCCGACTCGAAATATCCGTGTTACACGGGTCGCCGCGTAAGGATCGGCGGGGAATGACGCTCCTTTTTTTATGACTTAATCATCCCTTCATTTACACAAAATCAATAAATTAAGGTTAGTGTGATCACACGGTTAATTCTCTTTCATCGCCACCGCCTCTTTACCTTAAGGCTGAGGGCATGAAATAATGACGGGTGAACATGCCATGCGAAAAATCAAATTATCAGAGGTGCGGTTGAATAGCTTGATCCGGTTCGGGATCATTGGGATCATCGGGATCATCGCTATGCTGATGTCCAGCCCAATCGCCGTCCAAGCCAATGATCGCAGCAAGACCAACAAAGCCAACCCAGCCCCCACCAATTTGGTCGAGAAAATCAAAAAACGCGGCCGCTTGCATTGCGGGGTCAATCCGGCCAGCATGGGGTTTTCCGACCTCGATAAAGCGGGTCAATGGCGTGGAATGTACATTGATTTATGCCGCGCATTGGCGGTTGAGATTCTGGGCGATGCCGAAAAAATCACCTATTTTCCACTGAATGCCGGGCAACGTTTCCCGGCCTTGCAATTTGGCGAGATCGACGTGTTGTCGTGGAATTCGACCAAGACCCTAAGCCGCGAAGCCACGCTGGGGATTCAATTTGCGCCGATAATATTTTATGATGGCACCCAAATCATGGTGCGGGCCAAATCAAAATACCGCTCGGTCGCGCAAATGAAAAACACCAAAATTTGCCTGGAAATGGATTCGACCACGGTGCCGGTGATCAAAGAATATTTCAATTTACACCGTATTTCCTTCACCCCCGTGATTATTGAGGATGTGGGCGGATTGGGCAATTTGGTCGCCGATGCGTTTTTCCATGGCAAATGCGATGGTTATGCGATTGACGGATCAAAATTAGCCAGCGACCGCACCAGAAATAACTTTACCGAATCGGATTATATCATACTGCCCGAAATATTGTCCAAAGAACCGCTAAGCCTAGCTTATCGCAAATCCGATCCTGAATTTGGGGCCATTGTCGATTGGACGATTTACGCCTTATTTGCCGCCGAGCAATATGGCATCACCAAAGCCAATGTCGACGCCGTCAAAGCCAAAACCACCAATCCCGAAATTATGCGCTTATTGGGGAGCGAGCCGGGCATGGGCAAAGCCCTCGGCCTTGGCGATGATTGGGCCTATAAAGCCATCAGCACCGTCGGCAATTACGGCGAAATGTTCGACAATAATATCGGCATGAATTCGCCGTTGAAATTGGCGCGCGGTTTGAACAAACCCTTTAGCCGCGGCGGGATTATGTATGCGCCACCGATTAGATAATTATTCGGTGATTATTCGGTGATTATTTGGTGATTATTTGGTGATGAGGTGCGGTTATATTGTCTCTGTCCTTAGCGTCGACAGGCGGGCAGATATTGCCAAGGCGGAGGGAATCTATTATAATGCGCGGCTTAATAAAATCTGGTACCGATGATATAATTTTCGCCAGAATTTAGGTCGCATTCCGCCAAAGGTTTCCATCATGCTGCAAGAAAAAGACAAAATTTTCACCAATCTTTATGGCTTCCAAGATTGGCAACTCAAAGGCGCAAAATCGCGCGGCGATTGGGATGGCACCGATAAATTGCTTGCCAAGGGCGGCGCGTGGCTGATGGAGGAAGTCAAAAATTCCGGCCTGCGCGGGCGCGGCGGCGCGGGTTTCTCCACCGGCATGAAATGGTCGCTCATGGCCAAGCCGGTGGCGGGCGTACCGCGTTATCTGGTGGTCAATGCCGATGAGGGCGAGCCCGGCACCTGTAAAGACCGCGACATTATGCGCCACGATCCCCATAAATTGGTTGAGGGGTGTTTGATCGCTTGTTATGCTTTGCAGGCCGAGACTTGCTACATCTATATTCGCGGCGAATTTGTCCGCGAAGCCGAGCATCTGCAAACCGCCATTGACGAAGCCTATGCCGCCGGTTATCTCGGCAAAAATGCCTGTCGTTCGGGTTTCAAATGCGATGTCTATATCCATCGCGGGGCCGGGGCCTATATTTGCGGCGAGGAAACCGCGTTGATTGAAAGCCTGGAAGGCCGCAAGGGTCAACCCCGCCTAAAACCGCCCTTTCCCGGCGGCCAGGGGCTTTATGGTGCGCCCACCACGGTCAATAATGTCGAATCCATCGCGGTGATCCCGACCATTTTGCGGCGCGGCGCGGCTTGGTTTGCCGGATTGGGGCGACCCAAAAATTCCGGCACGAAGATTTTCTGCATCTCCGGCCATGTGAACAAGCCCTGTAATGTCGAGGAAGAAATGGGCATTCCGCTGCGCGATTTGATTGATAAACATGCGGGCGGTGTGCGCGGCGGTTGGGATAATTTGCTGGCCGTCATTCCCGGCGGATCGTCAGTGCCGGTTTTGCCCAAATCGATTTGCGACACGGTTTTGATGGATTTTGATTCATTGCGCGAAGTGCGGTCGGGATTGGGAACCGCCGCCGTGATTGTGATGGATAAATCAACCGACATTGTTCGCGCGATTGCTCGCTTGTCGAAATTTTATATGCACGAATCTTGCGGCCAATGCACCCCCTGCCGCGAGGGTACCGGCTGGATGTGGCGGGTCATGGAACGGTTGGTGGTGGGCAACGCCCGCCCGGATGAGATCGACATGCTCGAAGACGTGTCGCGCCAGATCGAAGGCCACACCATTTGCGCCCTGGGCGACGCCGCCGCCTGGCCGATTCAGGGATTAATCCGCCATTTCCGCCCCGAACTCGAAGCCCGCATGGAACAGGCGCGGTTGCGCAACGCGGCGTGAGGGGGGGAAGCAAAAGAGGAGCGTCATTACCCGCAGATTTGTGCCGCGAAGCGGCATAAATCTGTCGGGTAATCCCCCAGGAGGATTATTCCTAAAACTCCTGGGGGATTACCCGACTCGCATGATCCGTTTCACGGATCATGCGGCGGGTAATGACGCTCTCTTTTTTGACGCTCTTTTTGCGGCGGGTAATGACGCTCTTCCTTTTAGGTATTGAGGGGTGGTAAGCGCATAAATATTATTGCTTTTTTCCCAAGCTATATTATGTTATTGACCGAAATAATTAGGGCAAAAACCGAACCGACCAACCTATGGCATATCTGGATTTTATTGATTGATTGCGGGATTCTTTATCCTGTGTTATTGTCTCTATGTTTTACCAGGTTGCTTAAATTTTTAGCGGGACGTAGTTATATATTGCCCTTAGCCAAGACCGTATGGGAAGGTTTTTTTGAGAAAGATAGTGCGGATGGCTGTTGGATTCAGGTCAAACTCAAAGATAATACCGTCATTGGCGGACGGTTTGGTCACGCCTCAACAGCTAGTTTTTATCCCAATAGTGGATATATCTATATCGATGAATTGTGGAAAATAAACGATGCGGGTGAATTTACCGAGCCTATGATCGAGCCGAATAAGGGTAAACAAGGCATTCTGTTACGTCCAGAGGATTATAATTACATTAAAGTCTTAATCCTTGAAAAGGAAGGGAAATACAATGAGTTACAATTTGAACCAAAGAAGGTCTAGTACCGTCAATGGCTATTTTCAACCATTGAGTGATCCGCCCGCTGTTCCCCCCAATATTGCCAAGGAATCACCCGATTGGGTCAAGATCAAACATGCCGAAATTTACCGAGATTCTCCCTATAAATATATGATCGCGCAAAAAAACCAACCCGAGGGCGACCATAAATAGTTTGGGGCGAAATGCCGCGTGAATTATGGTTATTCCAGCAAAAAACCGTATTCATACACCAGTGGTCGCAATTTTTGGCTAAGGCCGTCATAGGCGGCCTTAAAGTCCGTGAAATCGACGAGATGGTATTCGCTGTTGGCGAGGACCGCATTGCGGATTTGGTACCAACCCACATCGGGGCGGTTTAATTTATACAAATCGCGGGTTTTGTGATCAAATTCATGGGCATGGTAAAATTGCCAGATTTTTTTTCCTTCATTTAAGACGAGAAGTGCTTCGGGTGTTAAAGTTTTATCCGCCAAATAACGCACCATAAAATCCGATTCAAACCGCCCCCGCGCCCCAACATCGGATTCGCGGTACGGGATAAAATGATTGACCAGAGACCAAGTTTTGCCATTCCATTCCAACCCATCCGCCCCGGCGGTGAGATTGCTGTCGTTAAATAACATCCAGATCAGGCAATCGATTTTAAAATCATCGCTTACACTTTTGGTTGGTCGCAAAAATTGATCGCGGTCATTTAACCAGGTTTTTTTTATCAAACGCCGGACAGCAAAAACAACGGCCACCTGCCACAAGTTTGTTGCCTTGATGAAATAGCTTCCTGAATGCCCAATTGAATTTACCGATGAAAAAATGGCTGTATTCATTGCAACATGCTGAAAATCATTAGCACTGCAAAAAAAATGTCCAATCGCATTGTCTGACCATTTCGTGTTCCTCAGTCCTTCGGTTTTTGAGGCAGGGGTTATGGCATTGATCAGAGGCACAGCATCAATATTGTTCTTTTTTGAACGGGCGATCCATTCAGTAAGCATTGATTTATTCGGGACGGCATAAAAATATTTCTTGTCAATTTCTATGCCGGTTTTGTCGATTACCTTTGTAGAAATGCTGCGGATAACCCGCTTCTTACTGCTATCCCAAATCAAAAAGCCAATCGGAAAATTTCCTTTTAACCCGTCAAAGGCTTTGCTGTGAACAACGAAACCATCCAAATATTTAGCCCGCCAATTATGACGAAACCTTTCAAAATTCGGCGCATTGACGTATTTTAAGGTACTAAATGTGGCAATGGTGGCGTTGGGAATTTCCAAACTAATGCGATGTAAGAATTGAATAAATAGTTCGCGGGCGGCATAACCGAGGCCCCCCATTGCGGAACCAATTTTGGTATTGGCAACATCGGTTTTACCAGCATTACCCATACTGTTTGCTGCCTCGGCATAAGGCGGGTTCATTAATATCAAAAATTTCTTGGCGTTTTTTACACCCGCTTTATTATCCGCGATGGCTTGACGCAGGGCGGGTGGCATTTTATTGGTCAGTGCGTAATTAAATTCGGTTGATAAACAGGTTAAATCAACATCGTCATTCAAATAATCATATTGGAATTTGGTGGCGGCGGGACAAATATTTGCCGATACCATAATATCCAAATCGCGTTGATCAAGCGTCGACATAAACACATTACGCAGATTGCTGTGTTTGACTTCTAAATTGCCAACCCCGCAACACATATCCCAGACGATATATTCATCTTGCCAAGTCACCCCCAAATTTTCCGCCAATAAATCATAGGCGGTATCAACAATATGAAGCGGGGTGTAAAACGCCCCCTTAAACCGCCGCTCGTCAATCGGCAGCAAAGAATCGCGGCGTTCCAATAAATAACGACGGTGAATCTCATCGGGGGGGCGAAAATATATCGACCAAAACCGACGGTATCCGTTATGGCTTTTTAATTCATACAGCACATCGTCCAAATAATATTTCGGTTTGTCGCCATCGAACAGCAAACGTGCCGACAGATCGCTCATGGCAACTTGAGTTCCGTCGTGCATAATGTCAGCAAAAAACAAAATGGCGAAATCTGATTCTTGGAGCGTTAATTTTTTCTTGCTGAATATTTCGCGGCCAATCATCTCCATCCATTTGTCGAAAGCTTGGCGTAAATTGGCGGGGGTAATATAAATTCGCAAAATCTTTTGATCACGAACAGTAATTTTAAAAGCATTAATAAATTCTTTTTCTAACGCATGAATGTGATAAACGACATAGCGATTGCGAAAATGCGGCTTAAAATTTTCGATATAATCCCCAGCACTTGATGGGGGATTCGGCCAATAAAATTTTTTATCTTTAATCAGTGACAAAAGATTATCGGTTTGCATCAGTGCCGCTTTTTCGCGGTCAATGACGCACAAAATTGATGGTAAAGCCTCACCTTTTTCCCATGCGTCATGCACATAACATAATAATTGACCAAACATTTCGATGGGCGATGTCGCCTCGAATTTCGCCTCGAACCAAACATTGTCGGCTTTTATATCGACCTGACCTTTGGTGGTGTTTACCAATCCCAAGGCATTAATATAGGCGTCTTTGACATCTTCTTCGGTCTGGGCGCGGGATAAATCGGTATAAAGACTCATTAAAGGCCTCCTGGGTCGTGGTTTCCTGGTTGGTGTCTGATCATAACATCTTAATCTATTGTTTCAATCAATATCCCGCAATCGAAATAAAGGTAACGAAGGGCAACGGATATTATTTGCAATTTTTTGCTGTTCAATATAACGGCGCGGCACAATCGGGAAAGGACAGCCTCTATTAACTCGCCAAAACCGGCAGAGTTGCTTTTTTGTGTGCGTGACGCTTGCCAAATGGTAAAAATTCCGTTAGAATGCACGAATTAAGCCTTAACGTTTCTTTTCAGGGATGGTAACATGACGCAAAAAATCCGCTTTGCTGGCAATATAGTCATCTTGGGTTATGGCAGTGTGGGACGATGTATCCTGCCCGCGATACCAAGGCATTTTGATTTGCCGATGGAACGGATTGGCGTGGTCGCCGACCATGATTATGACGCGCGATTTATCCCCTGGCGCGACCAAGGGGTAAGATATGTCAAGGATAGCCTTAACGCCGCCAATTTAGAGGCCAAACTAAACCAATTGGTCAAAGATGGCGATTTGCTGATCAATCTTACGGCGGGGGTGGATGCGCTTAAAATCATGGCCTGGTGCCAGGCGCATAATGTATTATATATCGACACCTCGCTTGAGCCTTGGGCCGGGGTGTATCAAGATTCCAGACTCGCCAACCACACCCGCACCCATTACGAAGCCCACAAACAAGCACGGGCAATGGCCGCCAAATGGCCTAAAAACAGCGCAACCGCGATTGTCACCCACGGGGCCAATCCCGGCATGGTCAATCATTTCGTCAAAGTCGCATTGCTTAAAATCGCCGAAAATATGGGGTTGCAATTGGCGAAACCCCAAAACCGCGCCGAATGGGCGCATTTGGCCCATCAAACCGGCACCAAAGTCATTCACATCGCCGAACGCGACACCCAACGCGCCAACCAAGCCAAAGACCCGGACGAATTCGTCAATAGCTGGTCGGTCATGGCTTTTTGGGGCGAGTCCTTGTACCCCGCCGAAATGGGCTGGGGTACGCACGAGAAAAAATTGCCGCCGCGCGGCTATCGCCTGTCTGATGGTTCCGGCAATGGCCTCTATATCGACCGACCGGGCGGGGAGACTTTGGTGCATTCCTGGGTACCCAAGGGCGGGTCGATTTACGGCATGGTGATCTCCCATTCCGAGAGCATCACGATTTCGGATTATCTGACCAAATTTGATGATAAAGGCCAGGCCATTTACCGCCCCACCGTCCATTATGCCTATTGCCCGACCAGTGATGCCATTATTTCCTTGCGGGAAATGGCGATGCGCGGCTGGCAACCGCCACCGCCCGATAAAGTGCGGATTCTGGGCAATGAAATCGTCGATGGCATTGATGAATTGGGCGTTTTATTATTGGGGCATGGACGCAATGCCGCCTGGTATGGCTCGCAACTCTCAATCCACGAAGCCCGCAAAATTATTCCAGGTCAAAACGCCACCTCGTTACAGGTTTGCGCCGGCGTGATGTCGGCCTGTGTTTATGCCGCGCAAAATCCCCGTTTGGGCTATTGCGAACCCGATGATCTGCCGCATGAAGAAATCTTGGCAATTGCCGCGCCTTATCTTGGCCCCTTGGCGTACCAAGAATCCGATTGGACGCCGCTAAAACATCGCACCAAACTTTTCCCCGACCCCGAAATCGACACCAGCGATCCATGGCAATTTACCAATTTCTTGGTGCGTTAAAGCTATGCTGGGTCAAATCATAAAAAACCTGTCCCAGGCGCGGGTGGTGTGTGTCGGCGATGTGATGTTGGATCATTTTGTTTATGGCAAAGTGACGCGAATTTCGCCCGAAGCCCCCATCCCGATTCTGGCCGCCGAACGCAATTTGTCGATGCTGGGCGGGGCTGGCAATGTCGTGCGCAATCTTTCCGCCCTGGGCGCAGCCAGTTTTATGCTCGGCGTGATTGGTGATGATTCTTCAGGCCGCGATGTCCTGCATCTGATGAGCATCGAATCAAAGGTCGAGCCGCATTTGCTGATCGATCCGACCCGCCAAACCACGGTGAAAACCCGCTATATTGCCGGGCAACAGCAAATTTTGCGGGTGGACCGGGAAACGCCCCATGCCCTGGCCGGTGATCTCCAAGCATCCATTCTAAATCGCGTCCAATCCGCCCTCACCGATTTTGATCTGTTGATTTTGTCGGATTATGCCAAGGGGGTTTTGCAATCCGGCATTCCCGCAATGTCGCTTCGCCTCATTCAATTGGCGAAGGCGCATGGCAAAAAAGTCATCGTCGATCCCAAGGGCAAAGATTACAGCATCTATGCCGGAGCCGATTTGCTCACTCCCAACCGCCGCGAACTCGAAGCCGCGTGCCAAACCAGCCTGCCCGATCACGCCTCTATCGAAACGGCGGCGCGGCAGCTCATGGCACAGCAGCAAATTGCCGCCATTTTGGTGACATTGGGCGAAGGCGGCATGATGTTGGTGGCGGATCACCTCCCCGCCCGTCATTTCCCCACCGCCGCGCGGCAAATTTTCGATGTGTCGGGGGCTGGGGATACGGTGGTGGCCGCCCTGTCCGCCGCTTTGGCGGTTGATGTTGCGTGGGGGGATGCCTGTTTGCTGGCCAATCGCGCCGCCGGGGTGGTGGTCGGCAAACTCGGCACCGCCACCTGCAGCCAAGATGAACTTTTTGCCGCCTGTGACGAAGCTGTGCAAGCCTCGGACGGCACGGTGCCGTTTGTCCCCCGTAAGCTTCACCGCCAAAAGATGGCCAACTTGCTGCAAATAGTTGAAAAAGTAAAAGATTGGCGCAAAGAAGGCAAAAAAATTGGCTTTACCAATGGTTGTTTTGATTTGTTGCATCCGGGGCATATTGATTTGCTCGAATTTGCCCGCTCGGAATGCGATTGCCTGGTGGTTGGGGTCAATGACGATGCGTCGGTGCGGCGGTTAAAAGGCCCTGAGCGACCGGTACGCAGCGTGGCGGCGCGGATGGAACTCTTGGCGGCTTTGGCGGCGGTTGATGCGGTGGTGGCCTTTGCCGAGGATACGCCGCTTGCCCTTATTTCCGCCATCTTGCCCGATATTTTGGTCAAAGGTGCCGATTATGCGCAAAGCCAGGTGGTTGGTGCAGATGTGGTGATGGCGGCGGGCGGGCGGGTTTTATTGGCTCCCTTGCGGGCCGGCGAGTCAACCAGCGCGATTATACAGAGTATGACGGTTAAAAAATAACCGGCGGAAGATTTTTTTCCGCCTATTAAGGCCGTTTTTAAGTTTCACCATCGCTATTAAAATTTTTCGCGGTTTTTTTTAATAGCAGTTTTTGCTGTTAAAACAGATTTTAATAGCGATCACCGCTATTAAAATTTTTCGCGGTTTTTTTTAATAGCGGTTTTTGGTGTTAAAACAGATTTTAATAGCGATCACCGCTATTAAAATTTTTCGCGGTTTTTTTTAATAGCGGTTTTTGGTGTTAAAACGGATTTTAATAGCGATCACCGCTATTAAAATTTTTCGCGG
>JASGCR010000001.1:13206-29586 GCA_030054015.1 Candidatus Symbiobacter sp.
CACCGCTATTAAAATTTTTCGCGGTTTTTTTTAATAGCGGGTTTTGGTGTTAAAATGGGTTTTAATAGCGATCACCGCTATTAAAATTTTTCGCGGTTTTTTTTAATAGCCTATTGTGCTATTAAAATTTTTGTGCGAATATTTTAATAGACCCAAATCAAAGATCGCCAAACCACCATGTTGCAACAACATCCGCTCCTCACCCGCGAGATTGGTTATTACGTCACCAGCACCCTCTGGGACGAAACTGTGCGTTGTTTTGTGCCGCATCCTTTGCCGCCAGTGCCGCCTTTGGACAGCAACCGATTTTTTTATAAATATAGTCACGCCGCCAGTATCGTGGGGGAATTAAAAGGATTGACGCAAATTTTGCCCGATCCGGAAATGTTTATTTTCAGCTATCAACAAAAAGAAGCGGTGGTGTCGTCGCAAATTGAGGGTACCCAATCGTCGCTGTCTGATATTTTGGCGGATGAAAAGGGGCAAACCGAAGAAAAAATCCAGGATTTCCACGAAACCTCGAACTATATTAAATCCTTGAACCACGCCAAACAAAGAATGGAGCAAGATGGTTTGCCGCTTAGTTCGCGTTTGCTGTGTGAATGTCACGCAATTTTGCTGTCAAGCGGGCGGGGCAGCGACAAACAACCTGGCGAATTTCGCCGCTCGCAAAATTGGATTGGCGGGTCGCGGCCGGGTACGGCCCATTTTGTGCCGCCGCCGCCCGGACATGTGGCGGCGTGCATGAGCGACTTAGAAAAATTCCTTAACGCCCACCGCCCCGACGCATTTTATGACACAAAGGGTCAAAATAATAATGGTCAAAATAATAATGGTCAAAATCATGCCATTAATGAGATCATTCCATCGGGTTTGTTGCGGGCTGCCCTTGCCCATGTGCAATTTGAAACCATTCACCCCTTTTTGGATGGCAATGGGCGGGTTGGCCGTATGCTTATTCTGCTCATTCTGATTGAAGCGGGGGATTTGGATCAACCGATTTTGTATTTATCTTTGTGGTTCAAAAAACACCGCGATGAATATTACCGCTTACTGTCACTTGTTCGGGAAACCGGCGAATGGGAAATCTGGCTTGAATTTTTCCTGGATGGGGTGATTGACACCGCCGGTGAGGCCAGCCAGTCGGCGCGGAAAATTTTAACCTTGTTTGCCGATGACAGACAAAAAATCATCGCCACTGGCATCAATTCGCCCGCCATATTGAAAATTTTCGATTATTTGCGGCAAAAGATTTTTATCACCGCCAGCCAAGCGGCCAAAGCCACCGAATTGTCTTTTCCGACCGTCAATAATTACCTGCAAATTATGACGTCGCTGGGCATTGTCAGCGAGTTTACCGGCAAAAGCCGTGATCGCATCTATCACTACACCGAATATTTTAATATCTTGAAACCTGGCACCGATCCATTGCCGCGTTATTAATAATTCGGCACCCGTCAAGCACCCGTCAATAAGGGCAAAACATGGAATGGCACGATCAAGGCTATGTGGTGGGATTAAGCAATTATGGCGAGCAAGATCGCATCCTTACCCTGCTCACCCGCGAACATGGTCGCCAAAGCGGCTATCTGCGCAATGCCCAAAGCGCGACGCAGCGCGGCATTTGGCAATTGGGCAATCTGGTCTCCGCCAAATGGCGGGCGCGTTTGGACACGCAATTAGGCCATTTTAGCGGCGAACTCACCACCCAACACGCGGCGGAGTGGTTAAGTGATCGCTGGCGGCTGGCGGCACTGGTGGCGGCCTGTGAATTGCTGGCGCGATATACCCCCGAACGCGATCCCGCCGCTTTGATCTTTCAATCCTTTGCCGATATGTTGCAGCAATTGCGGGGGGCATCAACCGCCCATTGCCTGGCCAGTTATGTGCGGTTTGAATTTTCATTAATTGCCCAATTGGGTTATGGCCTGGATCGCTATAGCCTTGAGAACAACCCGGTCTTCCGCCGCTTATTGGCAACTGACCTGGTCACGGATGCGGTTGAGCGGGGTGCGGTTGAGCGGGGTGCGGTTGAGCGGGGTGCGGTTGCAACCGGTACGATTGCGAAGGGCGAAATCATGGCCGGTTTGAAAATGATTGAAAAAATACTTGACCGCATCGAGCAAGGGGGGTCATATGCTGCCCTGAGCGCGAAGCCGAGGGCGCGGCAAAGATTGTTTGAAATGATCGCCAGGCACCAGGGAAATTTATAATTTTGGCTGCGAAATCCCCACCCCCCGACAAAAATGATCTTGATGTGAACTTGCGTCCGCCGCCCATTCCGGCGGATTTTTCCGAGGCATTGGGGCGGCGATACCTCACCTATGCCCTGTCCACCATCACCGCCCGTTCCTTGCCCGATGTCCGCGATGGCTTAAAGCCGGTGCATCGGCGGTTGCTGTTTGCCATGGGCGAGTTAAATTTGAACCCCACCGGCGCGTTTAAGAAAGCCGCCAAAGTGGTCGGCGATGTCATCGGTAAATTCCACCCCCATGGCGACCAAGCGGTATATGAAACTTTGGTGCGGTTGGCCCAAGATTTTTCCCTGCGTTACCCCTTGATCGATGGCCAGGGCAATTTCGGCAATATCGATGGCGATAATGCGGCGGCAATGCGCTATACCGAGGCGCGATTGACTGAATTTGGTGCCATGCTGATGGATGGCATCGACCAGGGTACCGTCGACCTCCGCCCCACTTATGATAATGACGGGTCGGAGCCGGTGGTGATGCCAGCCGGTTTCCCCAATTTATTAGCCAATGGAGCCAATGGCATTGCCGTCGGCATGGCGACCTCGATCCCGCCGCATAATCTGTCGGAACTTTGTGATGGCTTGGCGATGTTGATAGCCAAGCCCGATTGCAGCACCGCCGATTTATTAACTGTAATTAAAGGCCCGGATTTCCCCACTGGCGGGGTTTTGATTGAACCCATGGAATCGCTGTTGGCTTCGTATGAAAAAGGTCGCGGCGGTTTTCGCCTGCGCGCCAAATGGTCGGTTGAAAATGGCAAAAACGGGGCTTGGCTGGTGATCATCAGCGAAATTCCCTATCAATTGGCCAAGTCGCGCCTGATTGAAAAACTAGCCGAATTGCTGGAAAATAAAAAACTGCCCTTGGTTGATGATGTGCGCGACGAATCCGCCGATGAAGTGCGTTTGGTGATCGTGCCAAAATCACGCCAAGTCGATCCCGCCCAAATGATGGAGCAACTTTTCCGCATCAGCGATTTGGAAATCAAATTCCCGTTAAATTTGAATGTGTTGCTCGCGGATGGGCGGCCGCAAGTAATCGGGCTTAAGGCCGCCTTACAGGCCTGGCTGGATCACCGCCGCCAGGTGTTGCTGCGCCAATCCGAACATGAGGCGGCGGCCAAGCGACATCGTTTGGAATTATTGGCCGGATTTTTGCTGGTGTTTGATCAATTGGATCGCATCATCGCCATCATCCGCGAGCATGACCACCCCAAAGCCGAGATCATGCGGGTTTTCGCCCTATCCGATATCCAGGCGCAGGCGATCTTGGACATGCGCCTGGGTCAATTGCGGCGGTTAGAGCAAGAAAAATTATTGACCGAACAGGCGAAATTAACCAAAGAATTGGCGGCATTAGAGGCTTTGCTGGCATCTGTGAGCAAACAATGGGCGGCGATTGACCGCGACATTAAAAACCTGCGGCAAAAATGGGGGATTGAAACGCCACTTGGCCGCCGCCGCACCACGATTGGCGAAGCCCCGACCGTCACCGCTTTGCCCGAAGAAGCCTTTGCCCCGCGCGAGAAAATCACCATTATTCTGTCGGAAAAGGGCTGGATTCGCGCGGTGGGCGGTCATGAATATGATTTTGCCGAGGGGAAATTCAAAGAAGGCGATGCCTCGTTCGCGGTGGTGCGCTGTTTTACCAATGATAAATTATTGATTTTCGCCAGCGATGGGCGGTGCTACAGCCTTGCCGCCGAGCGCATCCCGCGCGGGCGCGGTTTTGGCGAACCGATTCGCATTTTTATCGACCTTCCCGCCGAACACGAGATGTTGTTGCTCGATGTTTATGACGCGGCGGCGCGGTATTTATTGGCGGCGCAAAATGGTCGCGGTTTTGTCGTGGCGGCGGAGCAAGTGCTTGGCCAGACCCGCAACGGCAAACAAATTTTTGTCTGCGAAGACGATGTGCGGGTGCATTTCGCCCTGAGATTGAGTCTGTCGCATCTGGCCTTAATCGATAATGGCAGCCTGATGGTGATTTTGGATTCCAGCGACATTCCGGTGATGAATAAAGGCCGCGGTGTAATATTACAAAAATTAAAACCCGGCGTGAAATTGACGCGCGTCATCGCCTGTGATGCCGCCACCGGCCTCACCCTGCCCGTCAGCAAAGACGGCAAAACCAAAGAACATAAATGGGATGCTCTTACGCCTTATTTGGCGGCACGCGGCAAGGCGGGGCGGTTTATAAAGGTAATTTTTTCTTCTTGATTTTTACGGTCAGATGTGATCTGATTGGTATCGTAATTAGGTTTTTCGTAGGTCTATCATGCTTTCCGTTCATACTGAGACACAGCATCTCACCAAAATTGCCCGCGCCGCCAATCTTCCTGGCAAACGCCCTGGCGTCGATGTTGGCGATCCCGATGGCTTGTGGAGGGCGGAGTTTGCCGATAGAGTCCTAAAATCGGTTGAGGATCATCGCGCCGGAAAAAACAAATCTGTACCTTACGCCGAAGTGAGAAAGAATCTTGGTCTGGCAGATTGATTTCAAACCAACCGCAATCGAAGATTTTAATGGGCTGGATAAAGCGGTCAAGGTAAGAATTGACAATTTTATTAATAATCGCCTGATCAACCATCCCAACCCATATGCAATATCAAAACCCTTGGTCGGTAAATTCCAGGGACTTCGCCGTTTCCGAGTTGGCGATTATCGCCTCATCGCGGAAATTAACGATAATGAAAAATTAATTACGATCCATGACATCGGCCCGCGCGGCGAGATTTACGACGAATGATTTCTAAGAGCCTGTGCGAAAATTATTGTCATATATAACAAAGGGTTAGTAGACGTATAATTTCAACATTTAACATCAATCCCTCATTGCCGCCAAGCTGCGAAGCAGCTTAAGCTGGCAATCCATTCGGGGGGTGCGGGGGGCGTAAGCCCACCGCATAACATGCCGCATTTGCTTGGTTTTTAGCAAATACGGATTATTTATGTGGTGGGCTTACGCCCCCCACACCCCCCGAATGGGTTCCCAGCCGCGCCAAAGCGGGCGCGGCGGGAATGAGGGAATTTCTCGTTTTCAATAACCTCTTGAGTTTACACAACAATAATTTTGAATCAGCCTCCAAGCTTTATCTGAGCATAATAAATGTCAATATCTTGGACAATGTTAGGAATTGTGGCAGTTGGCGGAGCCATAGGATCAGCCGCGCGTTACATTTTTGTCATGTTATTTGGCGGCATGATGGAACAACTCCACGGCAAAATCGCCCATAAATTGTTCGGTTTGGCATGGGTGCCTGAGGCCGCCCCGCGATTTCCCTGGGGCGTCATGGGGGCGAATGTAGTGGGATCGTTCATGATGGGTCTGTTGGTCAGTTTGTTTGCCAGCAAATGGCCGATTTCTGCCGAATATCGCGCTTTGCTCACCACCGGATTTTTGGGCGGTTTTACCACTTTTTCAAGTTTCAGTTTGGACACCATGATTTTGTTCGAGCGCGGCGGTGTTCCAAGCGCGGTCATTTATGTTGTCTTATCGGTGGCTTTATCGCTGCTCGCCTTTGCTTTGGCGCAATATCTCATCAGTGGGAGGGTTTAACACCGCCCGACAGTCTGTTTTCGGGTTCGGGTTCGGGTTTGGGTTTGGGTTTGGGTTCGGGTTTTTGGGGTTCGGCTTAATACAGCCCGCTGCCGACATCGCCCTTGTCGCCGCCGCCGCCGCCTACGTTGTTGTTGTCGCCAGGGCGCGGCTCGGTGCCGGATTTATAGGCCTCGTAAATTGATTTGCCACTGCCGTCCGCCAAAGCCCCGGTTTCGGGATTGATGCGCACCAATTTTATCCCCGTCGGAATGCGAAACGGTATGGGCGGGGTGTTTTTCAAAGCCTCCGCCATAAAATCGCGGAAAACCGGCACAGCGAGGCGGCTTCCGGATTCTAAATTCCCCAAACTGGTCGGTTTGTCAAAGCCGAAATAGACCCCCACCACCAAATCCGGTGAAAATCCAACAAACCAAGCATCGGTAAAATCATTGGTGGTACCCGTTTTCCCCGCCAAAGGCCGCCGCAAGGCCGCGCCTATCGCCGCCCCAGTGCCGCGCGTCACGACAGATTGCATCATCGACACCATTTGATAGGCCGTGGTGGGTTCGACAATTTGTTTGCGCACATCAGGGATTTCCGGTGGCGTGCCAAATTGGTTCAATTGGTTACAGCCTGGACAGGGACGCGTATCGGCCTTGTAAATGGTGCGCCCGGTATGGTCTTGCACCCGATCAATTAGGCTTGGGGTAATTTTTTTGCCGCCATTAACGATCATGCCATAGGCCGTCACCATCCGCATCAAAGTCGTATCCGCCGCCCCAATCGCTATCGCCAATTCGGGTTTCATACGATCAACCACTCCAAATTTTTCGGCATATTCGGCCACTTTGTCCATGCCAATCGCCTGGGCAATCCGCACCGTCATAAGATTACGCGATTGCTCAATCCCCAACCGCATCGGGGCCGGGCCAATAAATTTTTCGCCAAAATTGGCCGGATTCCATTTGCTGCCATCCGGCATGTCTTGCACAAAAGGCGCATCCAAGACGATGGTCGACGGAGTCATGCCATTATCCAAGGCGGCCATATAAACAAAGGGCTTAAACGACGAACCGGGCTGGCGAAAAGCCTGCACCGCGCGGTCAAATTCGCTCAGATCGAAGCTCCACCCCCCCACCAAGGCCAAAACCCGACCCGTATGGGGGTCAAGAGCCAACATCCCCCCCGTTATTTCCGGTATTTGCCGCAAACTATATTGACCGGCTTTACCGTCAAGTTTCTCGACATAAATTAAATCGCCTGGTCTAAATACATCCGTCGCTTTGCTGAATTTTGGAACAATGTTGCTGTCACCATTTTCGTCATTTTGAATTTGGGAATTTTTAGCCCACTCCATATTTTCCCAGTTCATTCGCCCGATGATTGGGGTTTGTAATCCGCGTTTAACTAATAAATCAACCCCCTTGGCATCCACGCGGCTGACACCCGCCACATCCCAACTCGGCAAAATCGGCAGAGATGGGAGATTGATCAAGCGTTCAACCAAATTACCGGCACTCCCCCGCGCAAAAGGCCCGCGATAATTGTGACGCATATCATAAGCCACCAAAGCATTATGGAAGACCCGATCGGCAATTTGTTGCAAACGCGGATCAAGCGAGGTTCTGGCGGTCAATCCCCCCTTATAAAGTACGGATTCGCCGTATCTTTGCACCAATTCACGCCGGACTTCCTCGGCAAAATACTCGGCTTGCACCGATTCGCCCGGCGATTTTTCGCGGATCACCAAGGGTTCGGCATAGGCCTTGTTCGCTTCGTCATTTGTGATCAAGCCTTGCTCAACCATACGCCCTATGACCCAATTGCGCCGTTCCAAAGCACGATCTGGATATAAGGTTGGATTGTAATTATTCGGGGCCTTTGGCAACGCCGCCAAAAACGCGGTTTCACCAATTGTCAGCTGTTCCAGCGAATGGTTAAAATACCATATCGCCGCCGCCGCCACACCATACGAACCTCCGCCCAGATATATTTCATTGAGATACAACTCAAGGATATGATCCTTTGTCATATTTTTTTCAATACGGAGGGCAAGGAGAATCTCTTTAATTTTGCGGGTAAATGAAATTTCATTGCTAAGCAAGAAGTTTTTAGCCACTTGCTGGGTTATGGTTGATCCGCCTTCGGGGCGACGATTGGAAAAAATGTTAAAGATGTTGCTGAGCGTCGCACGCGCAATGCCCCGCGGATCAATGCCGCTATGTTGATAAAAATCTTTATCCTCGGCCGCAATAAAAGTCCAAATCACCCGCTTGGGGATAGATGAAATCGGCACAAAAACACGTTTTTCTGAGGCAAATTCAGCAATTAATCGCCCATCGCCCGCGTGAATACGCGTCACAACCGAGGGCTGGTAATTGGTCAAAGTATAGGTAGCGGGCAAAGATTTAGAAAAATAAATCACCACCGTCACGATCATACCAATAAGCAGCGCAGCCCCAAGACCGATCACCACTGAACCAAAAATCAACCATTTTTTCATTTATCATAGCCCAGTTTGCTGCATATTTTACGGGATGTCTGAATAAATTCGGCAACCATCTGTCCGGAGACGCACCGCACCCTCGGGGTGAGCGCACCCACGGGGTGAGCGACCCGTCAGACTTGTCATAACCCGCCAAAAACTGCGCCCGGCCTCGCGGACAGCGCGGTGATTTTCGGATTTTTGGCACTTATTCAGAATTTCACTAACCCTATCACGGCATGAATATACAGCACAGGTAAATATTTGTCCAGTTTTCCCGATCAAAAAAAATCATCACCAGGATTTCTCCGACGGAGTGGGCGGCGAACCCGAAAGATAAGGATTATCTGGCGTCGCGTTTGTGTCCCAACTATTGTGATCAGACGGATTTTCCGATGATGGAGAATTATAACCTAAACTTGATGGATCGTCGTTATTGAGCATTTGTTCCAATGCCGCATTCGTTGCGTTTTCATCCATCACCTTGACCACGTCGCGTTGCACAATATTCGGGAAAGCAATAACCACGACAACCATAATAATTTGGATAAAAACAAAAGGAATGGCCCCCCGATAAATATCACCAATTGTCACCGGCGCCATACGTTTACCCGTCACAACATCAATATATTCTTTGCTGGGGGCCACCGAGCGCAAATAAAACAAGGCAAAACCAAAAGGCGGGTGCATAAAACTGGTCTGCATATTCACCGCCAGCATCACACCAAACCAAATCAAATCAATCCCTAAATGTTCAGCCACCGGAACCAACAGCGGAATAATAATAAAGGCTAATTCAAAAAAATCCAAAAAGAATGCCAAGAAAAACACCACCAGATTGGCAACAATTAAAAAGCCAAGTTGTCCCCCCGGCAAATTTCCCAATAATGAATGCACCCAATCCCGCCCATCGATAAATTGAAACACCATACTAAATGCGGTTGCGCCAATTAAGATGAATACCACAAAACAACTTAATTTTGCCGTAGCTTCCATCGCTTCAATTAAACGTTTCATAGAAAGACGGTGACGCATCATTGCCAAAATCAACGCACCCACGGCACCCAACGCCCCACCTTCGGTCGGCGTGGCAATACCTAAAAATATTGTTCCCAATACTAAAAAAATCAACAATAAGGGGGGAATCAAAACAAATGTTACACGCTCTGCCAATGAAGATAGTAAATTTAGTTTGAACAAACGATTAACCAAAGAAATCACAAAAGCAAAACCAATCCCAACCGCCATGTCCATTATCACCAATTCATGGCCTTCTAGTTTATCGCCGCCAAACCAACGCCCCCAAAAATATGCCATAATTGACGAGATAAGCGTTAAAACCGCCAATGACTTAAGGCCCGACGATTCGCCATCAGAGTCCAGACCACGCGCCGCACGGGATAAAGCCGGCACGTAATCAGGACGAAACATTGATACAGCAAAAACCCAAATTACATAGAACCCGGTTAAGATAAAACCAGGTAGAAATGCCCCATTATAAAGATCACCAACACTCCGACCCATTTGATCTGCAATAACAATCAAAACCAAAGAAGGTGGAATTATTTGCGCCAAAGTACCAGAAGCAGCGATAACACCCGAAGCAATACGGCGATCATAACCATTGCGTAACATAATCGGAAGCGAAATAAGCCCCATGGAAATGACCGAAGCCGCCACGACCCCCGTGGTTGCCGCAAGCATGGCCCCAACAAATATAACGGCATAGGCAAGACCGCCACGTATCGGCCCAAATACTTGACCGACGGTTTTTAATAAATCCTCGGCCATACCAGAACGTTCTAAGATTAACCCCATAAAAGTAAAAAAGGGAATCGCCAATAACGTTTCATTTTGCATAATGCCAAAAATACGATCCGTCAAAGCATGGAGATTATTTATTGTTATCATGCCCAATTCAACGGCGATCAGACCAAAGAAAAGCCCACAAGCCCCCAGCGAAAAAGCCACCGGAAACCCGATCAGTAAAAAAACAATAAGACCACAGAACATAATCGGTGGATAATAATGTTGAATGAACTCTAGCATATCTTTACCCTGCAATGAACGAAATTTACCATAACCATGGGAGTTTCTATTTTATATTCTCTTGCTTTCTTAATTCATCGGCCAATATTTCCTCATTACTTACAGCATCATTTATGCCCGGATCGTCACACAAACCCGCCAAATGTCCAAAACGTTTTATTAATTCAGATATTCCTTGCAAAGCAAGCAGGAAAAAACCGATGGGCATTAAGGAATAAACCGGCCAACGAATGAGTCCACCCGCATTGGATGACATCTCCCCCGTCATAAATTTATTCAATAATGTTGGAACAGACAAATAAATTACCGCAAGCGACATAGGAAATAGAAAAAAAATCAACCCAAAAATCTCAATCTTTACTTGGGTACGACGCGCAAACCTTAACAAAACAACATCAATGCGAACATGTGCCTGCTTTAATAAAGTATACCCTCCCCCTAACATAAATATAGCAGCAAACCCATACCATTGTAATTCAAAAAAGGCATTAGATGAAAGATTTAAAATCTTGCGCGAAAGCGCATTTGCGCAAGAAATAATAACGGTGATGAGAACCAACCACATGACAAACTTGCCAATATTATTATTAATGCGGTCAATAATATTTGAAAATCTTAATGCAAGGGCGAAGTATTTCGCACGATCATTGATATAATGACCCTGGTTATTTATGGCATCATTTCCTTGGGATGGGAATTCGGACATATCGTAAATCCACGGTTAAATTAAACGCAACTGGACAGATTTCAGACAGGTTTATATTATAGGAATTAACGATGTCAACAATATTTTGTAAAGCAATTTAGAAAAAGTTTAAACTCGGTCAAGTTGTAAATTTAAATAAAGAGGCGGTATAAATATCTCAACGGCAAACCCTTCCCCCCAATAAAACTTCAAAATAAGGTTGATAGGGAATATATCTTTTAATGCGCAAATAAATACCGTATAAAATGTTTCTGAAGCGTGAATTCATGCCAAGCGTCAAAAAAAATTGTTTCTTATTTGTGTGCATAGATTGTTTAAACAATTCTTTAAATTCTTGATTCATTTCATTAATTTCATTGATATTTTGCGGTGGTTTTGAAAAAACATCTTCAATCCAGTTGAGGAATTGATGTGACGAATAATTCCAATCCGGCCAATTATGTGCTGTCAATAAAGCATTTTGTTTCAGACGCTTTAACTCATCAGGATTATTTTTTAATTCTTTAATTATATCAATCACCTGTTCTGAATTACCAAGTTCAGCAACACGGGCATTGTATTTGTCAATAATATACTCATCATGACCAGTGACATTAAAGACAATCGCAGTTCCACCACAATGAAACATCTCCAATGGCGGTCCAAACATACCTTCTACTGTACTTAACTTTAACAATACGTCGCAAGAGCGGTAAATTTCCGGGGTGTCTATCATGTTGATTTTAGAATAAACATGATCTACATATGGGAGCTTTTTTACTGGTGTTGATGTTAAAACAGATATAGATTCAGCATTCGCTAATTTTGCCAATTTTATTGCATAAGAAGTATTTTTAAATGAAACGCCAAATGGCCCTTCAATTAATATTTTAACTCGATTAGCTGATGGTTTATTTTCGAAATTCGCAAGTTTAGCAGTATAAATATCCTTGCGAATCCCATTTCGAACAATAACGACATTTTGGTTATAGAATTGTTTCAAGTGTTTGCTAATCCAGCTTGCTTCTGTAATCATTGGTAATTTCAAATGATAGGTTGAATTTATATAATCATACAATGCAGGTTTCGAGTTCCTTGAAATAAAACGCGATTCAATTGATTGAACAAAATATCCATAATGACTCGATTTAAAATTTTGAATTTGCATGGCTGTTTGCCACCATGTAGCGATGACTATATCATAAACTATTAATTTTGCTTCTGGAAAGTTAATAATTTTCAATTTTTTTGTTTCATCATGCCAAGCAAGCATCCAACTTTCAATTGGGTACTGAACCGCAAGCGTAACATCATATCCATGCCGCCGCAAATAACTGGCATGTTGAAGGATAACATAAGTACCGCCACTTATGCCCATTGACCCGACAAGGAAACAAATTTTCTTCATGTTTCTCTCCAACCTTAATCTACTTACTTAACCATTGATCGTGGCGCGGTAACTTTGCTTGGAACAATCTGAACCATTTATATATAATATGCAACCCATAAAACGCTTTATTATAAAGCGTAAGGAAAGGCCAATAACCCAGTTGCCTATTCGATTTTAACCGCACAAAATTAAACGTAAAAATTATTCTTTGCCAAATATTATGTAAGTTTTTTTGTTGATTTAACAAAGAATAACCAAATACACCAAAGTTTTCGCTGTGATGTACTGAATCTAACCATTGCATCTCAAAATTTAAAGGATTAAATACAACTCTTTTATGGTGAAAAATCGACAGGCGGTATAATTCTTGATCAGTATAAGTAACTGACTTAAAAAGTTTAATCAGATTTTCAAACAATTCCGTAAAATTATAACTATGCGGCAAAATTTTTTGCTCAATTATTTTGGCATCCGAGTAATTGTCGTACATAATATTCACTTCATTTTTATTTACGTCAACATTATAAGCCAACGCGGCACCATGTCCGGCCGGCAAAAATATCTCATAAAGGGCCTTACATTCATTAAAAATTTCAAATCCTTGCGTTTTTTTGCCCCCCAGGCAAGAAAAAACCAGGCTTTTCTTATTATTATCCGGATGTTGAAAGCCATAATGATTCAATCCCAGGTAATAACCATTAATTACCCTGGGCTGGCCGATTCGATTCAACCATTTAAATATATTATCTTGAATCGAGCCTTTCCATCCGACATCGACGACAGATAAAGTCTTGGGAATCACCTGTCCAACAACCGAATTCAAATAATGACCAAAATTATTACTGCACTTTTCTTGTTCACGGAAAAATACTTCACGAAAAATTGGCGATTCAATGAGATCGTTAAACGCATTTTCATTGTACAAATTAGGATATGTTACCGTTAAATCCTCTTCCCCTATATTCAAATAACTCGCAAATTCATGGCTGTAATGATCCAGCGTCAAACTTTTAATAAAATCGGTAAGCGAACTCTTAAAATATTGCTTAAAATATTCTGAAAAAAACTCGCGCTCAATCCCTGGCAAAGACATTAACCAGGTAGAACGGCGTGAAACTTGAAAATAATGGGTTTTAACCTCAAGGTTTGACTCATTTATTTCGGCATAAATATCAAAAAATTGCTTTAATATTTTGCCTTCGCGCGATAGAAATAATAAATGGGATGGTTGATTGATTTTTACTTGCTCATGCAATCTGGCGATAAATAATACGAATGTTGGCACCAAATCGATAAAGGGAACAATATTGCGATATGGCAATATTTGCTCGGCCGTAATTTTATCGAGCTCGGATTTATTGCGATTAAGAAAAATCATTATTCACTCACATCGGGATAGACGGGGCGGCGGCGTTCCATAAATTTAACCGACAATATCGATAATTCGTATAAACCTACCATCGGCACCGCCAACGCGATTTGACTAAAGGCATCGGGCGGCGTTACAATGGCTGCGAAAATAAAAATCCCCAAAATGGCGATTTTCCTTTTGGCAATTAACGACCCCGACTTAATTAAACCAACCCGCGCCAATAATGTTAAGAATACTGGCAGTTCAAATCCCAATCCAAAGGCAAAAATCAAATGCATCACCAAAGTTAAATACTGATCAACCTTTGGTTCCAAGACAACTTTTATGACACCGGCATCTTGACCAAAACTGGTTTGGAAACTGGCAAAGAATTCCCAGGCGCGTGGCATAATGACGAAATACAACAAGGACGCGCCTAATAAAAACAAAACCGGCGTCGCAATTAAAAAGGGTAAAAACGCATTTTTCTCTTTTTTATACAGGCCGGGGGCCACGAAATACCAGATTTGCATTGATATAAAGGGCGAAGCCAAACATAATCCTGCCCAAAAGGCAATGCGAACATTGGTAAAAAAGGCCTCGGTAAGGTCGGTATAAATCATTTTCTTGGCCGCCATCCCTTCGGGCAATTGCGCCAAAGGTGCCGCCAAAAAGGCAAAGATATTTTTGGAAAAATAATAACAGAGGATAAAACAAATCAAAAACACAAACATTGACCAGGTCAATCTTTTGCGCAATTCGATTAAATGCGCCATGATGGGCATGGCTGAGGTCTCGCTGTGATTATTAACATCCGACATAATTAATCCCTTTTTTCATTGTTTTTATTTGCATCGATAACGGGTTCGGAGATATTTTTAACCGTTTTATCTTGAGGCAAGATTGAATTTTCATGCTGAATCGCCTCACTGCCCGCATGAATATTGGTATCGCTCAATAAAGATGCTTCATCAATTCTTCCGTCGGCTTCGATTTTGCGGTTGGTGTCTTCCAATTCTTTGCGCAGCGCGTCGATTTCGTCTTGGCGACCGATTTCTTCCATTTGGGCTTGGAATTCGCTGACGATGCTGCGCGCCTTGCGTACCCATTGGCCCAGGCCGTACAATAATTTTGGCAAGTCGCGTGGCCCAATCACCACCATGGCAACGATGGCGATTACCATTAACTCAGACCAAGCAAAATCAAACATTTTTTTCCGTTCCCATCCTTTTGTGGCCAACGAAATTTTCTCGCCCAATTTTGATTCCGTTCATGCCAAAACCAACTATGCCAGAAATAAAAATCCAGTGCAACGATTACGGGTTAAATATTCTTGTATCAAGCCCGTCATTCCTTTTATAAAGTTAATTTTTTAACCTGCTTGGCCCGAGTTCCCCTCATGTTAAACCAATTTTTTGCCCCCTCCCCGATGCTGGATAATTTTTTAACCGTGCCAATTTTGCTGCCGGCGGTTATTTTTGCGATGGTTGCGTCGATCACGCCGGGGCCGAATAACATGATGTTATTGGCATCGGGGGTAAATTTTGGCATCCGGCGTACCATTCCCCATTTATTGGGCATTACGGTGGGATTTTTTTTGTTACTGCTGGTGGTGGGCAGTGGTCTTGGGTTTATATTTCAAACCTATCCCCTTTTGCAATTATTTTTAATGATAATTTCCACCCTATACTTATTGTGGTTGGCTTGGCACATCGCGTTTCAACCGATTGCGGCGGATGCAAACTCTCCACCAACATCGCCGCGGCCGGGATCGGTTGCGCGTCCGATGACTCATTTTGCGGCGATATTATTTCAATGGATCAATCCAAAGGCATGGGTCATCGCCATCGGTTATTTCAGCGATTACATCCCCGCCCACATTAATGGATTCGCTCTGTTATTAGCGGCTTTGCTTTTTGCCTTAATCAACTTGCCCTGTGTCTTTGTCTGGGCGGTGTTGGGGGCGAATTTGTCGCGCTGGTTGCAATCGCGGCGAAAAATGATGTGGTTTAACCGCAGTGTCGGCTTGTTATTGGCGGTAAGTTTGTTGCCGATCTTAATAAGTTTGCCCGCCGCCATCACCATGACGCTGAGCCAATTGCGTTATTGACGCCAAGTCTGCGACTCATGTGGCGGCCAAAATTTACGTTAATTCAGGGCGATTGGGGCTAAAATCAATCGTGATTTGTTCTTCGTCGTCGTTTTCGGTGCGTTTGACCGACCATCCGGATTCGGCATAGCGTTGAATAATGGTATGCAATATGCGATCCGTCACGGTTTTGGCGGGCAAATTGACGGTGACGGTCAGGCCGGGGTAATAATTCTCGGCGATAAAGGCATCGACTTTATCCTCAACCACGCGCAAGACTTCATATTCGGAACTTGAGAGGCGAAAGGCCTGGAACGGGGTAATGGGCATATTGATTATCCGTTAAAATTGGGAAGTTTGGTCACGATTCCATACGGAAAATTGTGGCACCGCCTGTCATTCACCATCCCTTTGCTTACAGTTTAATAAATGTCTTGTTTATTTGTCAATCTCTCCCTCGATCTTGCTTAAGGAAAGTCTGAATAAGAGTGTCATTCTGAGGTTAGAATGCTCCGCGCTTTAGCGCGGTTAAGCATTC
>JASGCR010000138.1 GCA_030054015.1 Candidatus Symbiobacter sp.
TCCCCGCCGAAATATCCGTGTAACGGATATTTCGTGTCGGGGAATCCCCCAGGAGGATTATTCCTTAAAACTCCTGGGGGATTACCCAACTCAGACGGCAAGCGGAAATCCGCTTGCCGTCTGGTGGGTAATGACGCTCTTTTTTTGGCCCTCAAGACTTAAAAGAAAGAGTCATGAGCCAAGCTTGTCATTGTCGCCGCTTCTCGCTATGATCACGGCGAATGCGTCACAGGACGAAATTAGTTTCGTCACATGACGGAATCTTGCATATTTCACGGCTTTATATTACGCTTTTTTAGATAGACGTGCAAGTGGTGCGCAGAGATAAAAGGTCAATATCTGGGATTGCTTGGCGACCAGGGTGGCGAATGCAGCACGTTGACGCAACCGCCGCCTGGTTGGTTAAAAGGGGTACCAAATTGTGCGCATGAAGGTGTTTCAGGCCAGCACGATGCCAGAGGCCATGCGGCTGGTGCGTGAAGAATTGGGGGATAACGCCATCATTGTCGCCAATCAGCGCAGCGACGATGGCGGCGGGGTGCGCGTCACCGCCGCCGTGGACGAGCCGGAAAATTACCCGCCCTTTGGCAGCGAACACGAGACAGAACCGCCCGATATTTTGGATGAGTTGGCCAATGCCTTGGATCGTCATGGTGTGCCGGGGGCTCTGACCGAGCGTTTGCTCCATGCGGCGGCACCTTTGGCGGAAAAATTATTGCGGGCGGCTTCGGCCCTCGAAGTTGACCCGCCGGTTATGACCATGGCGGCGGCCCTGGATCGGGTGTTTGATTTCAACCCCTTGCCGGATAGCGGTCAGCATCCGCCGTTAATGCTGGTGGGGCCGCCAGGATCGGGCAAAACCGTGTCGGTGGCGAAATTGGCGGTGGCGGCGGTGTTGGCCAATCGTCCGGTGAATGTGATCTCCACCGATACCATTCGTGCGGGCGGGGTGTCACAACTTGGTGCCTTTACCCGCATCATGGATATTGATCTCGATACCGCGCTTGATCCTTTGGGGTTGCGGGAATATCTGGACGAGATTGCGGCCCGCAACCAGGAAGCCCTGACTTTGATCGATACCGCCGGGATCAACCCCTATAATGCCGATGAACGCGAAGAATTAAGACAATATGTGAAAGCGGCAGCATGTGATATTATCCTGGTGCTCGCCGCCGGATGTGACAGCGAAGAAGCCGGCGAAATGGCGCGCTTATTCGCCGAAATTGGGGCGACACGCTTGCTCGTGACGCGATTAGACGCCGCCCAAAGATTGGGGAGTATTTTGGTGGCCGCCGATGCGGGACCTTTGCAATTTTGTTCGTCCAGCATCACAGCCCGCGTGGCGGATGGGCTGGCGGTCTTGAATCCGGTGTCCTTGGCCCGCTTGCTGATCCCTGAATTTACTCCCGTCTCCCGTGTAATCGAACGGCCAACAGCGATGGCATCATGACAGAAACAACCGAAACGCAACGCCGTGACCCCATCGACCCGCAAAATCTTTCCCCATCGGGGGGAGGTGTCCAAGGCATGACCCAAGGCATGACCTTGGCTCCGGAAAGACTTACCCTGCCGGTGGCGAAGAATATGATCGCGGTCGGATCGGGCAAAGGCGGGGTGGGCAAGACATTCTTTTCGATCACCCTCAGCCATGCTTTGGCCAAAAAAGGCGGCAAGGTCTTATTGGTTGACGGCGATTTGGGTCTGGCCAATATCGACGTGCAATTGGGCATCGCCGCCCGCAGCGATTTGGCCAAATTCATGGCTGGGCGGGCGAGTTTGGCCCAAGCCACCACCCATTATGGCGAAGGCAAATTTGATATTTTGGCCGGATCATCGGGGGCGGGCAGTTTGGCCTCGCTCCCCCCCAGCCGGATAGCGCGGTTGGGCAGCGATTTGGTTGAATATGCCAAAAATTATGACTATGTGGTGTTGGATTTGGGGGCGGGAGTGGATCGCATGGTGCGCCTGCTCGCCAGCCATGCCGCCCGCCGCTTGGTGGTGGTGACGGGCGAGCCGACCTCTTTGACCGATGGCTATGCCTTTATCAAAACCAGCATGGCCGACAGCCAGGCGGCCCAGGCTGCTAAGAGCCAGGCGGCCAAGAGCAAATCGGAGTCCGGACTCAAAGACGAAACCGGCGGAGCGGGCGGAGTTGAAATCGTGGTGAATCAATCGCGTTCGCAGCAAGAAGGCGGTCGCACGTACCAGGCCTTGGCGCGGGCTTGTGAGTCTTTCCTGCATTTTACGCCGCGTTTGGCTGGTATTATTCGCCGTGATCGCCATGTCGTCGAAACCATCCGTGGACAAGTTCCCATTTTGGCGAAATTTCCCAATACCGATGCCGCCCGTGATATTATGGCGATTGCGCAAAGATTGCGCTAATTTTCGCCGGATGGGTAACAATGGCCAGAGACATGATCCCGCCCAATCTCAATCAACCCGCTTTGCCTTCGGCAAGTCCCGCCGCCGCCGCCAATGCCGCCGCAGCCGCCTCCAATGCCGGGGCCGGAGCCGGGGCTGGAGCTGGAGCTGGGGCGGCCAGCAGCAGCCCAGTCATCGTCGCGCCGGGCCGCCCGCCCGCGCCGCCGCCGCCGCCATCTTTGCCGCCCGCCGCCAACCTGTCCATGCGTTTGCTCGCGGTGGGTTTGGCCAAAGCCCCGGAATGGTTTAACCATATCGGCCAAGTAACCGTCTTGCCGGCCAAGGTTGCCAGCGTCGATGCGGCGGGGGTGGCGACCTTGATCACCCCGGCGGGCGACCTAAGTTTTGTGCCAAATTCCCCCTTAACGTTGGGCAGCCAGGTGCGGTTGCTCATCGAACAACAGCCTTTGCCGCAAGTCACGGTGCTTAACGATAACGAAATGCCACCCCCGATTCGATTCACCCCCGATCTTGCCCTGGGTGTCCCCTCACGCGCCAGCTGGCCGCCGGTTGAGGAAGGTGATTATTTGGCGGTGCAAATCATGGCCATGCCGCCAAATCCTTTGGGGGACGGTACCCTGATTGACAGTGCCAATGCGGAGTCGCTGCTCGATTTGCAACGCGCCACCGAGCAAATTCGCGGCTATGTCTCGGAGGGCGGGCGGGCATCAACCACCTTTTTAAGCACCCTGTTAGGGCAAACCGCCGCGCCGATTTTGCAACAATTGGCCGATGGCACCCCAGCCAGCGGCACCCATACCGCCTGGCCGAGCGATGCCGCTGCACTTCATTTGGTCTCGCCGCAATCCATTTCCACCACCACCGAGGGGGTCGCGGCACCGGTGACGCTGTTATCGAGCGCGGCACCGTTTGCCGCCAAGGTTTTTCCGGCTGGTGCCGCACTTAGCCCATCGCCGCAAGCTTCGTCCGCGCTGGCCTCGCCCGCGCTGGCGAATATGGCGAATAACGGCGTTGCCCTGGCGGGACTCCCGATTCCGGCGGCCCTGGGCGCGATTCGGCTGGGCGATCTGCGGCAAGCGCAAGTTTTGGCAATCTTGCCGCCCAGTTCCCCCCTTGCCGTCGATGCGGCGGTAAAAGAGGCGGCGGCGGTAAAGACAGAGGGAGCGGCGGAGTTGGCCGCCAAATTACCGCCGGATAAAGCCCAAACTTACTTAAATCTGCGGGTGGTGGAAGCGACCGTGGTCGGGGTCGATGCCGAAGGCCAGACCGTGGCCTCGATTGGGCCGGTGCTGGTGACCTTGCCCATCTCGCCGCCGCCCATTCGCAGTCAGCTTATTCTGGCCTGGGATGCGACGGTCCCCACCCCCTCCAGTGCCAATATTGTGGCGAGCGATCTGGCGGGCTGGATCACGCAATTGCTGCGCCACATGGCGGGAACCGGCGCCGAATCCCCCTTATTGGCAACCATCCCGGGCCTGGGTCATAACCTCGCGGCGCAAATGGCCATCTATGTGCAGGCCGCCGACCGCAAAGACATCCGCGCCATCATTTCCGCCGCCACCGAGGCAATGATCGATGGCAAGCCCGAAGCCAAGGCCGCCTTTCAACAAATCCGCCAAAATTTTGCCGGCGAGATTTCCGGGGCGACCGAGGAAAGCGGCACGCCTTGGCGCAGTTTTACGGTGCCCCTGGTGCCGCCCCAGGGGGCGCATTACCCGATCCCTCCGATTAAACTGGCCTTGCATGGCGCGAATCCCGATTCCGAGCAAGAAAAAAATAAGCATCGGCGGGGCGGGCAGCCGGGCGTACGGTTTGTCGTCGATCTTGATCTGTCGCGCATGGGTGCGGTGCAGTTGGACGGTCTCGCGCGGGAAAAAAAGTTGGATTTGGTGATTCGGACGCCCACCCCCCTAGCCGAGGGCGTCCGCCAAGGGATTAGCGAGATTTTTAACCGCGTCATGGCCGCGCATAGTCTCCAGGGCCAGGCCTTGTTCCAGGTCGCCCCCAAATTTGTCCCGCCGGTCATGCCGGATGTGGTGCCGCGGGCCTTGCCGAAAATCCTGGTCTAGGATGCTTTCCTCACCGCTTTGGCTGGAAAAATCGCGGCGAACCTGTCATAATGCTGTGTTGCCACCGCAAAATGGGACATAATTTAGGCGCAGGAACAAAACCATCATGACGTTATCGACCAAAATATCGACCTGGATGAATGGCCAATATGTTGGCAAAGATCGCTATGGCAATCGCTATTACCAATCCCGCCTGCCCAGCACCCACCCCAAAAGGCGGCGTTGGGTGATGTATCAGGGACTGCCCGAACCCTCCAAAGTCCCGCCGGAATGGTTTGGTTGGTTGCATTATTCCGAAGACCAACCCCTGCGTTCGGAACCCAATGCCCATCTCGATGCCAAAAGCGGCTCGCAAACCGAGCGGCCCCATTCCGCCCTGAATTACCAACCCAATTTTTCCGGCACCAAATGGGCCTGGCGGCCGCCTGGCTCGGTGGTGGCGGGCGGGCATCGCCCCGCCGCAACCGGCGATTACCAGGCCTGGCAACCGGCGGCCCCGCTGGTACTCGATCAGAAAAAATAATGCGCCGCGCCCGCCAACCCTCAGACAAGTACCAACGCCATGACCCAGATTCCTCCCTTGCACCGCCCGGAAGCCCCGCCGCTTTTACGGCCAAGACCCATTTTCGACAAACCATTTGAAACCCTGGTGGGCGCGGCGGTGCTGCTGGTGGCGATGATCTTTGTTGCGGTGGTGATTAAACGCACCGATTCAACCAGCCCGCGCAGCTATCCCTTATTTGCCGAGTTCCAAAATTTGCAAGGCATCGCGGTCGGCAATGCGGTCAAGATCAGTGGCATCAAAGTCGGTGAAGTACGCAATGTCTCCCTCGACCGCGACAGCTACCAGGCGCGGCTGGAAATCGGCGTCAATAAAGGCATCGACATCCCCGATGACACCCTGATCACCATTGGCTCCGAGGGGTTGTTGGGCGGTCAATATATTCGCTTGCTGCCCGGCGGATCGGATAATATGCTGAAACCGGGCGAAAAATTCCATTATTCCCAGGGCTCGGTGGATTTATCCGAATTATTGGGCAAAATTTTTATGTCGGCTGGGCAATCCCAATCGCAATCCAGCCAACCCGATGGGCAGGGGCAAACTGGGCAAGGCCAGACTTCTCCCCAAGCAAAAGGAAAACAACCGTGAGGCAGATTTTTCGGTACCGCCGGCACACCCCCCGCAAGATTATCCGCAAAATGAGCCATCGGTCCTTCGGGCGGGGTTCTGTCGCCACCCTGTTGGTTTTGCTTGGCCTAGCCATGCCGCCCTGGGTGAGTGCCGCCTCAATCGATACCAGCATCGTGATTCTGCAAGCCCTCGACAAAGTCACGGCCCGGATTCAAACCATCGAAACCCCGATTGGCAAAGAAACCAGATTCGGTCGGCTCCGCATTTTGCCCTTGAAATGCCGCAAAAAATCCCCCGAAGAAGCCCCCGATACCGCCGCTTTTTTGCAAATCATGGAAACCGATTTGCGTAATGGCAATACGGTCACCTGGTTTTCCGGCTGGATGTTCGCCAGTTCCCCCGCCCTTAATGCGCTGGAACATCCGGTCTATGATGTTTGGGTCAAAGATTGCCGCTAAGAGGCCGTGCGAAAATTATTCCCATTAAGGAAAACTATAAAAATCTAATAATTACAACGAAATAGACCCCCCCTTCCTAAGGAAGGTCTGAATAAGTCCTAAGAGTGTCATTCTGAGGTTAGAATGCTCCGC
>JASGCR010000139.1 GCA_030054015.1 Candidatus Symbiobacter sp.
CTATCCCCCCCTTCTAAAGAAGGGGGGGTAAAACTAGACTTATTCAGACTTTCCTAAAGAAGGGGGGGTAAATAAATTTTCGACATGTTCGGAGTTTCCTAAAGGAACCACCGAACAAGTGCGGCAACGGCCCATTAGTGCCTGCCGGACGCGCCACGGTGATCAGGTTTGCTGGCCTCCACCCCGTCGCCGATCACCGCAAACACCGACCAAAACAACGGATGCGAGAACAACACCGGCATATCTTTGCCGGTTGATCTCTGGATGATTTTTAGCTGGGCATCGCGCATCGCGGCCGAGGTATCCATATTTTTGCCATTAACGTTACTGTAGAACATTCCCATTAATTCTTCGGTCGATTGATCGGCGGCCAGCCAGTGCGACACCACCAAGCCGCGCGCTCCGGCGACAAAAAACGCCTGCGCCAATCCGGACAGGCTTTCGCCCGAACTTGACCCGCCTTGGCTTGAGGTATTACAAGCCGACAACACCACCAAATCGGCATTTAATTTAAGGTTCAGTATGTCGCCGGTCTCGAAAAAGACCGATTGCAAAGGTTCATCCTTGCTCGCCGTGGCCAATAAAGTGGGCGAGGTACGGCATTTAAGGTCGCTGGGCAACAAACCGTGAGTGGCAAAATGAAGAACGCGAAACCGGCTGAGATCAATATCCAGCAAGGCTTTTTTCGTAAAGCCCTCTCCCATTAAAATCTCGCTCGGTTTTGCCCCCATGATTGAAGCGAGGTTTTGTACTTCGCGGCGGGTACCCGGCAATGGCCCCAAACTCAACATGGACTCCAAATCGTCTTGACAGGCTTTGTTGGTGTAAAAAGCGCGCAATTGTTCGGGGGAGGGCGGAATATAATCGCCGAATCCGGCAAAGGCGCGGGTGGAACGATGCGCATTGACCGCCGAACGCAAAATTAAAAAGGATTGCGTCGAGGTCACATATTGCAAAGGCACGTCATGGATAAAAAAATTCACCTGGCGATAATCAAAGTTAGTGACCCGTTGCGACGGTTTCGACACCAATAAAGCATAGGGCAAACTAAGTAATGAACCCGATTGGGCAATAATTAATTTTTTGACTTGCGGCAATATACCTTGGATCGGCCCGAATAATTGTTGGAAAAGATCATAACTGGCTTCGACATCAAAAGCGGTGATGACGGGCTGATTATCATTATTATAATGCACCTGTACCGCCTTGCGCAAATCGCTGACCGCTTCGGCGGCGGTCTCAAAAGTCAAAGGCACAAGAAAGGCGTGGACTTCGCCCTTGAAAATCAAAAATCCATAGGAAGAATTCGCGCCCAAACGGGTAAAGTAAAAAGCCTCGCCCGGACGTAATTTTTCGATCACATTGGCGGCACTGACCCCGTTCAATCGCAACAGATTGAAATTGGGGGCCAAAGTTTGCACTTGCAATTCGGCCTCGTCGCGGCGTTTTTCGGTATTGGCCAAGCGTTTCGACAAATCGGCGATTAATACTTTGTCTTGTTGGTTTTGCGGCAGGGCTAAAATCGCATCCAATTGGCTTTGAATTTTCTCGACATCATTACTTAATTCGCGGAAGACGCGGATGGATTTTGCCCCCTCGCCACTGCCTTGGGCCAATTGCGCCGCCGCATCCGCAACAAGTTGGGCCGCCGCGCCCGATTGCGCCAGTTGCGAGCCCTCAAACATCTCCGTGTAAATATCTTTTTGCTCATTGGGAAAGGCTTGGCTGCGTTTATAAAGCGCATCCAAAAACGGCATAATCACATCAACCGGCAAGGAAAAATTTTTGTCGCGGGCGATTTTTGCGCCAAAGCGAAAACTCGCCAAAGCCGGGACATCGCGGCCGCGTTTGGCCAAAATCGCCCCCAGCGAAAAATAGGCACGAACTTGGGCCAGGGTATTGCCCAAATGCCGATCCAATTCTTCGACCGCCGCGCGTAATTCCCGCTCCCCAGCCTTGTCCTTGCCGATAATGCTCAAAATTTGACCATAGGTAACCGAAAAATCGGCGTAGCCCAGCGGGAACTTGCCCTTTAACGTTAAGGCGGTATCTTGAATATCATCAAGAACGCCCTGGGATGCGCCGCTATTGCCTTTGGATTGGTGCATTTTGGCCAAGACCAGGGCGGATGACACGCGTCCGACATCATATTCCACCACTTTTGATTTGTCCGGCGTTTCGGATTCTTCGAGCGAATACAGGCCATTGCCCAAAACATCTTGGCGGCTTCTGGTGTCGGCAATTAATTGGGTGTAAAGTGCCAAGGCCCGATTGGCATATTTTATGGCATTTTCACGATTGCCCTGGTTGGCGGCATTGACGGCTTGGTAATAAAGCAACAGCGCGTTCAAGGCGGAGTCTTTGGTCTTGGTCACGAGCGTGTCGCAGCGTTCAAACAACTGATTGGCTTCGGCAAATTTGCGACCATTACTGAGGGACAGTGCCAAATGCATCATGGGATAAACCGATTCCGCATTGTCCGTGCCGACCAGCTGTTGCTGTAATTTCAAAGCGTCACGAAAATAGACCGCGGCTTGTTGCGGATTGCCCTCATCATTAAAACTGCGCCCCAATTGCATTAAGCGATCATATTGATTGCGATCCGCGTTACCCACCAGGCGGTTGCCAAATTGCCGTTGCAGCAATTGTGCCGCCGAACTTTTGGAATTCGGGTCTTCTTTATTGACATCTTCGGCCTTGATCAACCCGGCCTGCAAGCCGATAAATTTTTCCAGTGCGGTTTGCGCGGTTGGCAAACCCTCGGCCAAATATAGGGTGTTTTTTATTTTGGACACCAAGGCAATATAGGGCAAACCACCCGCCACCCGCGAGCATTTCATCCACAAAGCATCATTATTGCCGATGATTTTGGTCGCAACCGGCGGATTGCATTTCGCCCGCGATTCCAAATCCAACCGCCACGGGCTGGAATTCACCACATCCGAGGGATTTTTGGCGGTGCCGTTGGGCGGAGCAATCTCGGCCACCCGCCCCGATGCCAGGCTCCAACTGCCGCAATGTACATCAAAGATTTTACTCACTTCTAACCGAGCCGGAAGTTCATTGGAGGCATTGGCGCGGCACGCCTCCCCCACCGCATCGGCCCCGACTTTGATCTCATCGCCACGGGATGTTGCCTGGTCCGCTTTTTTATTCACCACCAGATCGGGACGACCGGCAGAAACGCACCCCGCCAAGCCAACCAAAAAAATCAGGCACAAAATCGAACGCGGGATAACAAAAAAGCTTTCGCTTATTCGGCCCTGGCGGTGCCAAAAATTTATCATTTGTTCGTTCCCGTAAAATCGCCCCTGAGTTTAACCCATTTGCCGTGCTGTGAACCATTCATGTGCCGTTTTGTGCAACGATATTTCAGACAAACCGGCTGTGATTGCCCGATACTAGATCAAACCCTTGTTATTAAACGATAATTTCATTATGCGTAAATAATAAATATGAAATTATCCAACTATATACGGTCGCTTTAGCGACACGAAACGAGAATATCTCATAATATCCACAGCTAGGCCTATTTGTCAACCCAAGAACTGGATTCTGCGGCCTGTCCTTACCGGTCTTAAAAATTCCACGCCAAGCGGAAAAATGCTCCCCAACGTCTGGGTATGGCATTATTGGTGGCGGGCAAGGGGTCTAACCCATAAGTCCTGGCATTCGCCAAGGGCAAATCCGCCTCAATATCGAATTGGATACGATTGGGGAACACGGTGCGAATACCAAAACCGGTTGAGGACAAATTGCGTGGCCCGGCTGCCGGAATGGGGGCCCCGGTCGCGGGGTCGATGCTTGCACGGGCAAACCCGCGCGCAAAATCAAAAAAGGTGAAAAACATGGGGCGAATGGGGCCTTCGGGCAAATCCAAATCGACATTTTGCGACCATTGCAGTTCGGTCGAAATGCACAAGCCGTGATCGGTGGGGATAATTTCGCTAAGCCGCCCCGTCGGATAGCCGCGACCGCAACGCTGCCCCCCAGCCGAAAATTGTTCAAGCGACGGCAACGGGACAAAGGCATATTGCCCGCCCAGATAAAGATAGGAATTGATTAATCCCGAATCATAAACCCAAATTTTGCGGTTGCTGGTAACGTCCAGGGTCAATTTGGTGAAATTCGCCTTGGCCCCATTGCGTTCCCCAGTGCGGCGGCGGGAATCCCCGGTTGCCGGCGACGAGCCAAACACCAACAAACCTTGATATACCGACAGGGCAATATTCTGATTGCCGGAAAAACCGTCGGGAAAATCGGTTTGCAGCGTCGCCCGAATCGAGCGATTGCGTGACTTTGCCACCACGCTGGTTTCACCCGTATCAATTGCGGTGAGGGTACTTACGCTGTTATTCAGCGAAAACTGCGCCGAGGTCGCCAGATTAAACGAACTGCTGCGGATAATCGGATAAGACACGCCCGTCGTCAGGGATTGGTTCATAATTTTATAGCCGATGGTGGTCAGATAATCCAAATTTGGCGTCCCATCGGGATTGAGCGGCCCGCCGGGATTGGCCCGGGCATAGGCCCCGCTCAATTGCAATTGTACCCCGTCATTTCCGACCAAGGCGGTGGTCGATAGGCCGAAATAACGTTGTTGGTTGAGGGCGTTCTTCGCGCCGGTAAATTGGAATTTTTGCGCATCCCAGCTGTTGCTGTATAAAAACTCGACATGCTCGCCGAGGATACTATTGGAATCCGTGTAAATGCGTGCCAAAGACTGGCCTGGGCCGATAAATATCGACCCGCGATTGTCAATATTCAAAGACCCGCCATAGAGACGTCGCTCGACCTTGACGTGAAGTTCCCGCCCGCCCGTGGCGTTGGTGGCACGGCGGAAAATCGATGACAAGGAAATGCCCGGCACATCCCGCGCCAATTGCAAATAACGTTCCGCATCGCTGAGATTTAAGGGGCGTTTCTCTGGGATATGCGCCAAGAAACTGCGGAGCAAAGATTCGACCGGCCCGACATCGCCCTCCAACACCACCTCGCTGACATAACCCTCTGTCACCGCCAATTTATAATCGCCGTCCCGCACCGTTTGTTCGGGGGCATAAGCATGGGATAAAAAATACCCATCTTTGCGATAGCGGTCGGTTATAACCTGCGCGGCCTCTTGCAATATTTTTATTTTCGTCACTTCTTTGCCAATAAATGGCTGCATCATTTCATCAAGTTCTGCTTGGCTGTAGATGGTGCTGCCGCTCACGGTAATTTTCTTGATGGCATAAAGGCCGGGTTGGCTGGCTTGTCCGGACGGCTCGGTTTGCTCCGTTTGTCCGGTTTCGGTGCTTGGTGAAATCGGTACATCATCCTCGTCATTTGGCTCAATCGTGAAACTCGGCACCGGCAGGGCGACATTCGTCACCGGACTGGGGAAATTGAACCCGTTATAACCCGCCGCGCCCCCCGCCCAGGCCAATCCAGGACGAGCCATTCCGGATGAAACCAGCATGATCCATGCGGCCAAAAGCAATATTCGCAGTTTGTCTTCGTTCATCATATTATCCAGCAATTAAATTTGCGCAAATCAGCATAAACCAATATAAAAATTCGGAGCGATGGCCGCCATGCTTTCGCAAAACCTGTCCTCGTCACAACCGCCAGTGGCCCCGTCGAACCGATACGATATTGCGGCAAAACCCTTGAGAAAATTGCCATTGTCCCCAGGCCATGCCGGCCCTGATCCAACGAGATCGGCTTTCGACATCTCACCCTTTTAGGGGTGAAAAACTGCAAGCCGCATTTATGACAATATTTTACAATTTTGGCAAGTCATTCAACGGGACGGGTACTGAGAAGAATTTACATAATTCATTATCCTTCATTTTTGTCCCCTCGCTGCAAAATTATATCAGAATATGGGGGGCGGATGTCAAACAATTTTATCCCCAGGCTGTTTATACCCGGTTTCCTAAAGAATCCCCATAAGTCCTAAGAGTGTCATTCTGAGGTTAGAACGCTCCGTGCGTTAGCACGGTCAAGCGTTCTTACCGAAGAATCCAGAAAAGCCAGAAACCGTTGAATTTTCTGAATCTTTCTGGATTGCTTCGCGGCTACGCCGCTCGCAAATGCAGGTCTCTTATGGCAAAAAAGTGACTTAATCAGACCTTCCTTAAGGAAAATCCGAATAAGTTTAG